>NZ_PJBX01000120.1:0-26488 GCF_002836335.1 Psychrobacter sp. Sarcosine-02u-2
TTTCTGTTTGGTAGTGAGCACTTAGTTGATGAAATAGCTGCTTTAGAGGTTCATGCCCGAGGCGTTGTCTTGCTTGTACGACTGCACTGGGTACACAGGCCTGTGAGTCTATATTAAGCCGCATCTGCTCTGTGATATACCAGATGGAACGGTTTCGATATAAAGCTGTGCCGATGACTATCCAAACAACATGTTCAGCAGGTAGCTTACGCCTTCTAATGCTCGCTTTGCCGGTATATTCTAAAGCTTGCTGTATCCACTCAGGGTCTATTAATTCACTAAATTGTTCTAGGGTGTCTGGAAGCCTTTTATGCGTCTCATTAATAGCGTTTTGTAGTCTCATAGTAAAATAGCCCATCTACTTATTAGATGGGCTATTTTATTACTTTTATTGAGTTTTTGCCTTAACTGACTGGCATTAGTCTGATAGGGGTTTCTTTACTAGGTTTAGTCAGTCAATTGACAGTATTAACGCTTACTTATTGGCAGGATATGGCGTAATTTTCCTGATGAAACTTTGGTCTTATTTCAGTTAAGCTGATATAATCGCAGCGCTTGACCGCATTCGTTTTTCTCATTCATTATTTCTTTTTAAGCAGGGTCTGTCATTACTATGTCTTACGCATTACTTCGCCCTTTTTTGTTTAATATGGACCCCGAGCACGCGCATGAGATGACCTTATCTTTATTGGATAAAGCTCATAAAGCGCGTGTGTTAGGCTTAGTGTATGGTCAGTCAATGCAGCCAACCGACTGTATGGGCTTGCAATTTGCCAATCCTGTTGGGCTTGCCGCCGGTTTGGATAAAAACGGCGATTATATTGATGCATTAGCAGAGTTGGGGTTTGGTTTTATCGAAGTAGGTACGGTCACCCCAAAATCGCAAGTTGGCAATGACAGACCTAGACTATTTAGAATCAAGCAAGCCGATGCCATTATTAACCGCATGGGTTTTAATAATGAAGGCGTCGACTACCTGATTGAAAACGTCAAGCGCTGTAAATACCAAGGCAATATCGGCATCAATATCGGTAAAAATGCTGCGACTCCGGTTGAAAATGCGGCTGATGATTATGTCTATTGCTTAGAGCGTGTCTATCCGCATGCGTCTTATATTACGGTTAATATCTCCTCGCCGAATACCAAAAATTTGCGCGACCTACAAAGCGGTGAAGCGTTAACCCAATTATTAGATACCATTAAAAATCGCCACAATCAGCTGGCAACCGAGTATGGTTTTTATGTGCCTTTGGTTCTAAAAGTCGCCCCCGATTTAGAGCCATTACAAGTGGATTACATCTCTAAGCAGTTGCTGGACTTTGAGATTGATGGTTTGATTGCCACCAATACCACGTTGAGCCGCGTAGGTGTCGAAGATTTGCCCGATGGTGAGCAAGCAGGCGGCTTATCCGGTCGTCCGGTCAGCCACATTAGTACGCAAATTCTACAACAATTCTCTGACCAGTTGGGTGGTAAGGTCACGTTGATTGGCGTTGGTGGTATCGATAGCGGTGACAAAGCCGTCAAAAAAATTGAAGCAGGTGCAGATTTGGTGCAGCTATATTCAGGACTTATCTATAAAGGGCCGGGACTGGTACAGTCTTGCATTCAATCTATCGGTGGCTATTACGATGCGATGGAAGGTTAAGATTGTTAAAACTGCAAGCTTTTCACCTTCACTGAAGTACACCAAATAAGATGCAAATGAGGCGATAAACATGAGTGGTTTAGATATTGTAATTGCTGTGGTTGTCCTGATTGGCTTATGGCGTGGTTTTCAGGTAGGTCTGATTAAGACAGCTGTCGGTTTAGTCGGTTGGTTTATCGCACTTATTGCTGCCACGCGTCTGGCAGGTTCGGTCGCGCCGCAATTATCAAGTATGGTAGAGAATCCTGTTTTACAAATGGCGCTGGCGTTTTTAGTGATTGTGATTGCTATTTTAGCCATTATGCATCTGGTTGCGTTTGTGTTTTCTGGCGTACTTAAAACCTTACGTCTTGGCGTCCTTGATAAAATGGCGGGCGGGGTACTTGGCGCGGCAAAAAACGTGCTTATGGTTTTGGTGGTGCTTAGCGTTAGCGCGCCATTGTTGGTACAAATGCCGCAGTGGGAAACCTCAGTGCTCGCGCCTGAATTACTGCCTTATGCGCCCATGGGTAAAGAGCTGGTCTCAGATATGTTTGGGATGGCATGGGATCAGGTCAATCAGTCTTAAATTTTATAGATCCAAAGTCATGCTAAGCACTTAAAAAAAACTATTCAAGCGTCTTTAATATTCGTAAAATATACCTCTATTTGTCATCATTAACTTGTCTTATGGATAATTAGCCTTATCTATTGTCCGTAAGACGTTATTCTCAGCAAGATCATCAGCTTTGCGGCAAAAGATAGGCAAACATTTAAGACACGCTTATCAGCCGTTATTGTGTTATCAATGTGTGGTACAAAATAGGATACAACTATGTGTGGAGTCGTTGGGGTCGCAGCTCATGAGCCGGTCAACCAAATTCTTTATGATGCCTTAACCATGTTGCAGCATCGCGGGCAAGATGCGGCAGGTATTGTGACTTTACAGGATGGGCGTCTTTATTTACGTAAAGAAAATGGCATGGTACGTGACGTGTTTATGAACCGTCATATGCTAAAACTGGTGGGTAAGTTTGGTATCGGTCACGTTCGTTACCCGACCGCTGGTACCTCAAGTAGCGCCGAAGCACAGCCTTTTTACGTCAACTCGCCTTATGGTATTACCCTTGCGCACAATGGTAACCTAACCAATGCTGAAGGTCTGGCAAAATCTTTGTATCAAGAAGATCGCCGTCATCTCAATACCGATTCAGATTCTGAGGTGTTGCTAAACGTGCTTGCGCATGAAATGCAAAATATCAATAAAACCCACCCGACGCCTACGGATATCTTTGCAGCAGTGACAGCGGTTTATAGCCGTATTGAAGGCGCTTATGGCGTGGTTGCCATGATTACGGGTCATGGGTTGCTAGCATTCCGTGATCCAAACGGTATCCGTCCGCTGATTTTTGGTAAGCGTATGGCAGCTAACGGTGGCACAGAATATATGGTCGCGTCAGAGTCAGTTGCGTTGACAGGTTCAGGCTTTAGCATTGTCCGTGATGTCAAACCAGGCGAAGCGATCTTTATTGATTTGGACCATAAACTGCATACGCATCAGTGCGTTGAGCAAAAAGAATACACGCCTTGTATCTTTGAATATGTGTATTTTGCCCGTCCAGATTCTATTATGGATAATATCTCGGTTTATAAATCACGCCTACGTATGGGTGAAAAACTGGCTGATAAAATCCTTGCTGAATGGGGTGAGGACCATGATATTGATGTGGTTATTCCTATTCCTGATACCTCGCGTACTTCAGCGATGGAGCTGGCGCTAAAAATGAACGTCAAATATCGTGAAGGGTTTATGAAAAACCGCTATATCGGTCGTACCTTTATCATGCCAGGTCAGCAGCAACGTAAAAAATCTGTGCGTCAAAAGTTAAGTGCGGTACCGCTTGAGTTTAAAGGCAAAAACGTTCTTTTGGTCGATGACTCAATCGTTCGCGGCACGACTTGTCATGAAATTATCCAAATGGCACGTGATGCCGGTGCTCGTAAGGTATTCTTTGCCAGTGCTGCGCCGCCGGTTAAATATCCAAACGTCTATGGTATCGATATGCCAGTGCGTAGCGAGCTGATTGCTTCAGGTCATAGCGTTGAAGAAGTACGCGAGATTATCGGCGCCGACCGCTTGATTTTCCAAGATTTGGACGATTTGATTGAAGCAGTAAAAGATACCAAGCATAGCAAGGTTGAAGGCTTTGATTGCGCGGTATTTAATGGCTGCTATATTACTGGGCAAATCAACGAAGCGTATCTCGATCATCTACAAGAGCAACGTAACGACACCGCCAAAACAGGCAAAAAAGGCGTGCAAATCGTTGCTGATACGCCAGTCGATATGATGGGCGTAGAAGAGTTATAATAGAATAAGTAACTCAAAAATGGTAGTAAGTAAAAAGGCTGGATTCGTAAAGATGCCAGCCTTTTTTATTAGCACAAATAAACGTAGTCAGTATGAAATAAAATGATGAATAAACAGCCATAGGCGGCTGGTATAAATTTTCCTTGCTTGCTGTTATCACAGAGGTTACGAAAAATTCATCCCAGCCGCGCTGTATCTTTTTTAGGGTCAATATACGCTATACACTAAATTTTTAATCAGCCTAAAAAACGCGTAAATAACCACAAAAAGCCATTAATCGCCGCGATACCGACGATCATGCTGACCAGCAATTGACGACTAAGATGATAGATAAGTAGCACCAATAATAACGCGCCAATTTGTGCCATAAATAAATGTACTTCGGCACTATTTAAGCCAGCTTGGAAGCCAGCATCGCCTGACAAACCTTGATAAGAAAGGCTGGTTAAAATCAGTAATACCATCACAGATAGCGGCAAGCTTTCATTTAAGCGATGTAGCCACGGTGTATCTAGCAGCTTTTTAGGTATTAAAGCGGGCAGGGCACGGGTAATAAAGGTCACGGCTGCCATCGCCAGTGTGGCAAGAATCAAATAACTACTGCTCATTGCTGCCTCCTTGCACACTGCGCTGTAACCAAAAACCACGCGCTAAAATCAGCAGCATACAAATCGTAATCGCTACTAATAACAACCAATTACTGGTAAATAATGAGGCAATCATCAAAGCAATCACCGCAATGCCAATCGGGAAATAGCGTTTGATACTTTGGAATTGCTCATAAGCTAAAATGGCAAATAAACAGACCAAGGCAAAATCCAAATGCGGTACTAAGTCACTGAGTGCACTGCCAATCATTACACCAATCGCACCAGCTAATACCCACCAACTTTGGTTAAACAAACTGATCGGCAGTATGAGTGATTGGCGCGACTCGTTTGGCAAACTGGTCATTACCGAAAACGTTTCATCGGTGAGGGCAAATAAACAGTAGGTTTTCGCTATTTTATTTTTTGGCAAATACTGCAATAACGGCATACCATAAAAGACGTGACGCAAGTTAATGGCGGCAATGTTGGTAGCAATATTACCAATCGGTAGCCCAGCACTTAGCATCGGTAAACACGCATATTGCGCCGCGCCTGCATATAAGACTACACTTAGCATAATAGTCGCCCACACTGGTACACCGGCTACTTGTGCGAGCACGCCAAAGGCGATGCCTGCTGGCAGATAACCCATGGCGACTGGCAAGCTTTTTTTAAAGCCTTCTGCCCAATGGTAATAATAGGCTTGATTTTGGTTTATCTCATTTGATTGAGTAGTCACGTGATATCCTAATTTTTCTTAATCTCTAATTTTTCTTACTTTGATGTGTCGTTGATTATCTCTTTTCTTCTTTTTAAAACGCCTCATGTTAGCTAATTACTTTAATGGTCAAGCTTCAGGCTGCAATTTTTCATAGCTGCCTGTTTGATGGGCACGGTATAAAAACCCACCAAGAATCATCAATCTTAATAATAATAAGCACCAAACGCTAAGCCAAATACCGGTCATATCCCATTGCTGGTAGAGTAGCCAACTTAAAGGGAAAAAGATAAGCGCCAATATCAGCGCGGCATTACGAATGACGCTACCAGCCGTTAAACCAAAAAATATCCCATCGAGCCAATAAGCGCCAACGCCAACGAGTGGCAGTAGTACCGCATAAAGGTGATAGTCATAAGCCAGCGCAAAGACGGGTTCGATATTGGTCATAAAATCTAAATAAGTTGGCATCGCAAGCCACCAAATCGCGCTTAGCATCATGGCAAGGCCGTAACTGACCACGCCTGTGCGTTTAACAATAATACGAAAGCGCGGCCAATCGCGCCGTCCAGCTGCTTGTCCGCTTAAGGTTTCTGCCGATACTGCCACGCCGTCAAGGGCAAAGGCTGAGATGCTTAATACCTGCAGTAAAATAGCATTGGCGGCCAAAATGACATCGCCGCTTTGGGCAGACAGTCGGGTAATCCAAGCAAAGCTTACCGTTAAAATTAACGTACGGATAAAAATATCTTTATTTAATGAAAATAGCCTAAGCATCTTATCTTTAGTAAAATGTTCTTTATTAGCAGCAAATAACGCGTGCCAAGAGATTTGTAGATGTCGACGGCTAAGCCACAATGCTAAGACTACCCCAAGCCAAAAGGCAATGGTCGTCCCTAATGCCACCCCAACCAGACCCATCTGCAGCACATAAACAAAAAATAAGGTCAGAATAATATTAAGCATGGCGATAAAGCCTTGCTGATAAAGCATATAGCGGGTTTTGCCTTGACCGGCAAACCAGCCAATAAAGGC
Source organism: Psychrobacter sp. Sarcosine-02u-2 (assembly GCF_002836335.1). Classification (NCBI taxonomy): domain Bacteria; kingdom Pseudomonadati; phylum Pseudomonadota; class Gammaproteobacteria; order Moraxellales; family Moraxellaceae; genus Psychrobacter; species Psychrobacter sp. Sarcosine-02u-2. Next base: position 6,342 of record NZ_PJBX01000120.1, read on the forward strand.
AAAATTCATCAGCTCTGCGATAACGCCCCAAAAACGGACGTCCAAATAAGTTTTGGCTGCACGACCGCTATCAGGATTGGCAGAAAGCGCTTGCAAGCCAAAATCAATGAGCCAAGGTTTTGCAATAAGTAGCACTGCGCCAATCATAAACGCAAGTAACAAAGCCCGCTGCAAAATGGATAAGAGCGGCGATTGCGTTTGTTTATGCGCATCATTATGAGCCAGTTGACCGAGTGCTTGTGAGGACAGTCCAGATGACGCGTATTGCAAAAAGTTAAAGCTGACTAATATCAAAGACAGCAGCTGAATAGCCAAACCCATGCCAGCAAGCTTGGCAGTGTCATTCATATTACCGACAATCGCCGTATCAATGACGCTTTGTAGCGGCATCGCAAGGTTAGCCAATAATACAGGTAAGGCAATCGCGATGATACGCGCATAACGAGTATCAATAGGCGGCATAGCACTTGGCGGCAGGGTAGATGACATAGCTTAGTCGCTTATATAACCATATAATAAGACAGAAAAGTTTAGTGATGACTTATCGAATAATATTAAAAGATGCATAAAAATAGTATAAAGACAAAAGCACCTAGAGTTTAGGTGCTTTTATCGTGATAACGTTTGTGGGCTGAATAACTAAAAGTCTAGTTATTGGCTTCTATACAAGCGTTAGTCTTGCTCATACATTTTTGGATCATTAAACGTGACGATTTCTTCTTCAAACTCAGGTTTTACTTTCACGATAAAGTCGTCACGTGATAAGCCCATTCTTAAAGGAATAGAGCTTGCGATATAAGTTGAAGAATAAGTACCCGCAAGTAAACCAATAAACAGCGCCACTGAGAACCAGTATAGACCATCACCGCCTAAGAATAACATCGCTAGTACAACCAAAAGTACCGTTGAGATGGTCATAATCGTACGGCGTAGCGTCTCTGTTAATGACAAATCAATTGTTTGACGCGGCGTGATACCACGCACGCGGCGGAAGTTTTCGCGGACACGGTCATAAACAACAATCGTATCGTTTAGCGAGTAACCAATCAGCGCCAGTACAGCAGCTAGGACGGTTAAGTCGAACGGAAAGCCAAATAAGGCAAAGACCCCGATGGTTACCACCGCATCATGGAATAGCGACAGTACTGCGCCAAGCGCCAACTTAAACTGGAAGCGTAGGGCGACATAGCCAAGCATACAAGCCAATGCTAGTGCCAACGACATAACTGAGCTTAAGTAGATTTCGTTACCGACTTGGCTACCGATGATATTAACGTTACTGATTTCAACGTTATTATTAGGCAATGCCAATGCTTTACTCAAGCTTGTGCTTAGACCGTCGACGTTATCTGATTGGGGTGGCAAGCGTACTAAAAGCTCTTGGCGCGTACCTAGATACTGTACGACCGCATCGTCAAAGCCATTATCGGCTAGCGCGTTTACCACGTCGGCTTGCTCAGCAGGCTGCTCATAACGCACATCTGCTGACACCCCGCCGGTGAAATCAAGACCTAGGTTCAGTCCATTGACCGCAATCGCGATAATACTACCAATGACCAAAAGCAGCGATAAGATGGCCATCGGCTTTTCTATCTTCATAAAGGGGATGATACGCTGATCCCCAATCGCTTTGATACCACCTTCTGCGTAAGCAGCGGCATCTTCGGCAGAATCACCTAACATCAAATTAGGATCAACCGCTGCTGTGTTACCAGATGCTTGGGTCGCCAAGGTTTGATTTTCTTTCCCACCGCGGCGTGTTTTTGAACCGGTCGATTTAGAGCTTCTAGGATTATTGGTTTGCGTATTACTGCCTTTGCCATCACGGCGCGGTTTTTTACGGCGGCGCGTACCAGTAGTATTTGCTTCACCGTTTGAGCCATTTCGATCTGGGTTATTTTCTTGTTCTAGCGGATTGTTATTATCGATAGCCATAGTTTTCTCCTAACCGATGCTCAGACGTTTGATAGATTTGCGCTTGCCGTAAGCAATTTGTATCAGCGCACGCGTCACCAAAATGGCGGTAAATAGCGAGCTGACAATACCAATCGCGAGGGTAATCGCAAAGCCTTTAATCGGACCTGTACCTATCGCAAATAAGATAAAGGCGACCAGTAAGGTTGTGATATTGGCATCGAAAATACTACTAAAAGCACGGTCAAAACCTGCGACGATGGCGGATTTTGGCCGGACACCATTTGCCAGCTCCTCACGTATCCGCTCAAAGATCAGCACGTTGGCATCGACCGCCATACCAATGGTCAAGACAATACCAGCAATACCCGGTAGGGTGAGTGATGAGCCTAAGATTGACATGATGGCAATGATAATAATGACGTTAATTGCTAGGGCCACGTTGGCAATGACACCAAATAAGCGATAAAAAACAATCATAAACGCGAAAACTAATAAATAACCAACTTGGGTAGAGAATAAGCCTTTTTCAATGTTTTCTTGACCGAGTGATGGACCAATCGTCCGCTCTTCCACGAAATACATCGGAGCTGCTAATGCACCTGAACGTAGTAAAAGAGCAAGCTCAGCCGCTTCAGCGCTACTATCAAGTCCAGTAATACGGAATGATGAGCCCAGTACCGCTTGGATATTGGCACGGTTAATCACTTTGGTCTCTGCATACGGTGTACGTACTTCAACCGTCTCACCAGTCGCTGGGTCTTCTTTATAAGCGATACGTTGTTTGTTTTCAATAAACAGCACCGCCATTTGTTTACCGACAGCAGTACGGGTAGCATTTTGCATGAGCTTACCACCAGCACTATCTAGAGTAATACTGACTTCAGGCGAGCCATTTTCATCGATGCCTGTCTGAGCATTGGTGACTTTATCACCGGTGACAATCGCTTGACGCTCAAGCAATACTGGCGGACCATCGAGTGTTTCAAAGGGAAACGCTTCAGTGCCAGCAGGCGGAATACCGCCCATATAGTTTTCAGCACCTTCAGCAACCATACGGAACTCAAGGTTGGCCGTACGACCAAGGACACGTTTTGCCTCAGCGGTATCTTGTACGCCCGGGAGCTCAACGACGATACGGCTAGCACCCTGCGATTGTACTAAAGCTTCAGTCACCCCAAGCTCAGCAATACGATTACGTAGGGTGGTCAAGTTTTGGTTGACGGCGTAGCTATTGATTTCATCTAAAGTGGCATCGTTATACGCTAAAATTAGCGCTGGGCCTTGCTCATCAATCGAAGACTGTAGCGTGAAAGTATTACCCATCGAGCCTTGTAAGATGTTTTGCGCGCGGTTACGGGTATCAGTATCAGCGAAATGCAGCACCACGCCACGTTTTTCGGTTTTGATACCTTTAACCGCAATACGCTCAGCACGTAAGTCACGGCGCATATCACGACTGGCGCTGGTCAAACGCTGCTCGAGCGCTTTATCCATATCCACTTCTAGTACAAAACGTACACCGCCGCGCAAATCAAGCCCGAGTTTCATCGGTTTTGCACCGATATCACGCAACCACTCTGGGGTCGTTTGTGCCAAGTTTAGCGCGACCACATAGTCCTCGCCCAAATTCTGACGCAGCACTTCCTGAGCTTTTAGCTGATCGACTGGATTGTCGAGACGCACCAGCGCACTGTTGCCCTCAAAGGTGCCATCATGATTATTGATGCCAGCCTCTTCAAGTAAGCGTTTAGACTCAGTTAAGATGCCTTCAGACAGCTGCGTACCTGCTGCGGCACTGGTAATCTGTACGGCAGGTTCATCAGGATAGAGGTTAGGGGCCGCATATAGACCGGCAATGATAAGCACGACGGCGATGAGTAAGTATTTCCAAGCGGGATATTGCATAATCACTTCTTTAAGTTGATAAACTACTGGCGACGCAGGCCACAAGTTAGCAGATGGGAAGTTAGCGATAACAATGGCAGGTGATTAAATGGAGAGCTACTGTTGTATAGTAGTAGTCGTACTAAATTCTGCACCACTGCGATCATCCGCGATGATAGTAAAGCAAAAAACGGTTAAGCGTAAACAGTTAATCGAAAAATGACCGTACATTATTTACGGTCATTTTACAGTCATTACAACCAATAATTGATAACTAGTAGCAATTAAGCTCAATAAAAGTTTGTCAATTATTAAATTTCTAAATGACAATTAAACGCTTTCAATCGTGCCAGCTGGCAATACTGAAATCACTGACGCACGTTGTACTTTAACGTCGGTATGGTTGTTTAAGCTCACAACCGCATAATCGCCTTCCAATGCCTTGATACGGCCCATAAGACCACCAGCAAAAATGATTTCGCTGCCAACGGTCAAGGCGTTAACCATCGCGCGGTGCTCTTTGGTACGCTTAGACTGTGGGCGAATCACCAAAAAGTAAAAAATGGCAAAAAAGGCAACCGGCAACAAGATTTGACCAAACATTGACGCAGCGCCGGCAGTTTCTGGTGCCGCATGGGCCGCTTGAATGAATAAGCTCATAATTTCTCTCAGTAAGTCATAGATAAGAATAAATTTACACGCATAGTAACAAAAAATCTCAGGCTTGGTAACTGTTAATCATAGGCTGAGAGCGTTTTTGTTAAAACTCACGGACTAACCATGACCGTTATAATGGTGGGCGTTTTCTTATTATAAAGGATATAAGGATAAGTTACTGAGCAGACAAAAAAGCCAAATGTTAAGTTAACATAAAGCTATGATAAATTTATATTAACTTTATCAGTTTAAAATTTCGTGGGCATAAATTTATAAGTAACTGATAAGTATGGTAATTTATTGCGAAACACTATTATTAACATTGATATTAAACAAGCTCTTATCATAAACCAAATGGCTGTATAATAGAGTTGTTTGAGCGCGTTTTTAGTGATTGGATAGAAATGCATTCGCATTTATCGGCTATTATTTTCTATCTGCTGGCGCTTGCGCATGATATATTGTGATTTCCTTTTTCTTCTTTGTTTAGGTTACCTAACTTGTTTACCTTTTTTATGTCTGTACCTCGCTTATACCGTCCGCGCGCTTGCCGCAAAGACGCTTCTGCTGAACCTCCCCCGACGATGGCTGGCAATGGTCGCTCTTATGTGACCAGATTTAATAGCAAATCGTTTTCGGCGTTTATTCTATTGCTAACCTCTTTGCTACCACAAGCGGTTTGGGCAGCGGGTGAGGTAGCAAATCCTACTGCTAGTAGCGTGCTACTGCTTATTTTATTTGTGCTCATTGCCATTGGCATCTCGTTCATTTGTTCGCTCGCCGAGGCGGCACTCCTCAGCATGACGCCGTCGTATATTGCTGACTTGCAGGAAACGAACCCAAAAAAATCCAACATGCTAAAACGCCTAAAGGTCGATAATATCGATCAGTCGTTGGCAGCTATCTTAACGTTAAATACCGTGGCGCATACTTTAGGCTCGATTGGGGCGGGTGCGCAGGCGACGATTGTCTTTGGTAGCGCTTGGTTTGGTCTGTTTTCGGCGTTCATGACCTTGGCTATTTTGTTTTTATCCGAAATCATGCCAAAAACCCTAGGCACTATCTATTGGCGTCAATTGGGCGGCATGGTTGCTTATTTTGTTCGCGGTATTATTTTGCTGCTCTATCCTTTGATTTGGTTCTCAGAAAAATTAACCAAACTGCTGGTACGCGGTAAAGAGCCGCAAGCGTTTAGCCGCCGTGAATTTGCGGCACTCGCCAGCATCGGCGAAGAATCAGGACAGATTGATCCATTAGAGTCACGTATTATTCGTAATCTATTGGCATTTGGGGCGATTAAAGTTGAAGATATCATGACCCCGCGTTCGGTGATGCTTGCATTTGAAGAGCATAAAACCGTCGCTGATTTATTGGTTGATCGGCCAAAACTGACCTTTTCGCGTTTGCCAATTTATGATGGCGATTTGGACAATATCACCGGTTTTGTCTTAAAAACCGACATGCTCTTAGCAAAATTTAACCATGCCGCTCATAAACCATTGACCCAGTTTAAGCGCGACATTACCTTTGTATTTTCAAAGATGAAGTTGTTTGATTTATTAGAGCTGATGCTAAAAAACCGAATTCATATCGCCATTACTGTCGGTGAGTACGGCGAAGTTAAAGGCTTGGTAACTTTAGAAGATGTGTTTGAAACTTTATTAGGGCTTGAAATTGTCGATGAGATAGATCGCGTCGAAGACATGCAAGCTTTGGCTCGGCAGATGATGGACAGACGCGTTGAGCGTTTAGGCATGAAGCTCAGCGATGATGAAAGTTATGAAGACGGTCATAATGAACATAAGCATGAGAAAAATGGTCATTAAAGATTGGATTAAGCAGATAAATGCACAGCACTGTTTTGCGTGAGATTCGCAATAATCACACAGGGTGTCACATGGCTGTGAGAATTGAGTGATAGGCTAAAACTAACATAACAATATGTCGTTAATTGACTTAAGCTTTACACACAAATAGCCTTAAACACAAAAGAATTATAAGGGCCTAATAGATTTATGTCTTAAGTCAATATATGACCATAATCTATAGCCATAATATTACTTGGCTTTAACGACACACGACGATAATGATAATAGTATTACTAAGGAATATCATGAAACGAGTATGGGGAAAAGGGCTAATTGCTCTATTGATAAAAAGTGCTGGCGTGACAGCGGTAGTGGCCGCTGCTAGCGCTATAAGTATCAACGCGCAAGCGGCGACCATGAGCAATGCACTGGTACAAAACTATGCCGCTGCTATGAAGTCAGCTGCCAATAGCCAAAACTCCAACCAAGTGGCGCGCTTGGTGTCAGATGATGCGCTGATTTCGATGTCCAGAAAAGGTAAAACCACCAGCCTTGATAAAGACGCTTATCTGCAACTACTGCAAAGAAGCTGGCGTGATACGTCAAATTATCGCTACGATATTACGGTGGATAACATTGTGATTACGGGCGACCAAGCCAAAGCCAATGTCACCACCAATGAAAGCTGGGTAAAAGACGGTCAAAAGGTTTCATTTGTTACCTCATCGCGGGTCACACTGACGTTATCTACGGGTAATGCAGTGCTTTTACGCGCGGTCTCACAAGTGACCATCAACTAAAAATTAGTCATATATCAAGTTCTGTATTATGAAGTAAGCCATCAAAAGATAAGGCAAATGACTTTTGCGCATTATCTTTACGATTAGGCTGGTTTTTGTCTGATATTGCGTACTATACTGTCGATTAACTTTATTTTATCACTTATTGTTGTTAGGAAACTTCCACTATCATGTCTACTGTGTCATCAAAATCTCGCTCCTTTATCGCTTTACCATTGACACTGGCGGTGTCGACTTTACTTATCAGTGCTTGTAGTAATACCTCAGCGGTAAAAAAGACGGGTGCAACCGGCAGCTCAGCTGTGGTTAACAAACGTCCCGCTACCCAAGTGACTAAACCAAGCACGGGCGCTGATTATTCGACAGCTTTTTTAGATGCTGAAAGCTTAGATGAGCTGGCAGATTTATTAGAAGCGACTGATATGACGATGGTTGAAGGTAATAAACTTGCTATTCAACAATATGGTGATTTGTGGAATCGCTTGCGCGCAGGCTACCGTATGAATGGTGGACGCCCTGTTTATAATCAGCGTATTGAAGCGCAAAAAGGTTGGTTTACCAGTCGCCAAGACTATCTAAACCGCTTGACCGCTCGTGCCAGTCGCTATCTTTACCATACCGTTCGAGAAGCTGAGCGCCGTAATATTCCAACCGAACTTGCGTTATTGCCAGTGATTGAGAGCTCCTACGATCCAAGTGGAACCAGTAGTGCCGCCGCCGCCGGTTTATGGCAGTTTATTCCAAGTACCGGACGCATTTATGGTCTAAATCAAAGTAGCACCTATGATGGTCGCCGTGACGTGATTGAATCAACGCGTGCCGCTTACGACTTTTTGACCGCATTGCACAATCAATTTGGTAGTTGGGAGCTGGCATTAGCTGCTTATAACGCCGGTCCTGGTCGGGTGCAAAAAGCCATTGATGCCAATGCGGCGCGCGGTTTGCCAACCGATTACTGGTCGCTCAGACTACCGACTGAAACCATGAACTATGTACCGCGCTTTTTAGCGGTTGCCGAAATCGTTGCCAAGCCTGAGCAATATGGCGTCTATCTGCCTGCTATCGCTAACCGTCAGCATTTCCGTAGTGTACCGGTCAATTATGGTGTGAGCCTAGCGGAAGTGTCGCAAGTGACAGGGGTTAGTTACGATGAGTTAGAAAGGCTGAATACGGCGCTGACATCAGCGCGCGTCGACGCATCAGGGCCGCAGCGTATTATCATTCCGAACGATGTTAGCTTGACGACAGATGCTAAGCTGAGCTCGTTAAGAGGTAATGGTAGCAGTAACGTGATAGCTTCTAGTAATACGAGCACGAGTACAACGTCTAGTTATTCAGGCTCAACCACACCAAGCTACAATAATAAACCATACACCAGTAGTGGCTCGTTACCGACTACCGGCAGCGCCCTTGCAGAGTATGCCGCGAGCGCAAGCGTACCACAGCAGACCACCAGTTATATTCCGCCGACGGCTTCACCGACCAGCAGCTCCGTTTACAGTAACAACAATACCGTCCGTACTGAGCCACCGCTGACGTCTGCTGAAACCAAAAAGATTAACGCTGAGTTAAAGAGCAGCAACAGCTTACCGACCACATCGGCGCAAATCACGCAAAACAATACTATCATTCAAGAGCCGCCATTAAGTAAAGCGGAGCGTGATTACATTGCCAATCAGATTCGTATCAGTACGCCTGAAACCAATGTCGTTAACGCCGATGGTAATATCAACCTATCAGCCGTTCAGACGCAGCAATCTATTTTAGAGGCAACTGGGCAAGAGAAGAAACTGAGCTTCCCGAAAAAATCGGCTAGCAAACCAAAACCACAAGGCACGCGTACTACCTATACGGTTAAGCGTGGTGATACCTTGGCGAATATCGCCAGCCGTGCTGGTGTTAGCTGGCGTGATATCGCTGAATGGAATCAGATAGATGCGAGTGCCAATCTGTTGGCTGGCAGTACTTTATACCTATACAACGCTAAATCTATCGAGCCATTGAGTAGTGCGAGCAATACCACTAGCCAGCCTGAAAGCTATATCGTTCAAGGTGGCGACACGCTAATCGGTACTGCCAATCGTTTTGGCTTATCGGTGACTCAGCTCGCCACATACAATAATCTGAGCAGTAGAGCAGACTTGCTACGTGGACAAAAACTGTGGTTGGTACCTGGTAAAGTCACTGCGCCTGCTGCCACGCCTGCAGCGCCATCAACCAAACCTAGTAAATCTAGTACGGCTACCAAAAACTACAAAGTCAAGCCGGGCGATGGCTTGATTGCGCTATCTCGTCAATTTAATGTACCGACCACCACCTTGGCAAACTTAAATAATATGGGTACGACGGACTCACTATACGTCGGTCAAATCTTAAAAGTGCCTGCCAATGTAGACTTTACTGCCGCAAATACTAGCTCAAGTAGCGCTAGCAATCCTGTGAAAACCAGTGCTCCTACAAGTATAGTGGCAACGACCAACTATAAGGTCAAATCGGGCGATACTTTAATCGGTATTGCAAATAGTGTTGGTATCAGTCCTGAAGAGCTAGCAGCCGTTAACCCTAACTTTGATGCTAGGACGCGCTTACAGCGTGGTCAGACAATCAAAGTGCCGGTTTCAAAAGATTTGGTCGATCGTCAACTTAATGACAAAGCGGTCAGCTATAAAGTGAAATCAGGCGATACGTTAACGGGCGTGGCGCAGCGCTATAATATCGGTTTAAGTGATTTGGCCGCCGCCAATAATTTGAAAACCAATTCTAATCTGATATTGGGTCGTACGATTACCATTCCTGCAAATGGTACGGTCAGTGTTACTAGTACGTCTAACAGTACTGCTACTAGTAACAATAGTAAGAGCAGCACCGCAAGTACAGAAACAGCCAGTAGTACCAGCACTGGTAAAAAACTTGGTAATACCGAAAGCTATAAAGTAAAAGCGGGCGATGGTCTGATTGCGCTAGCACGTCAGTTTGGGATATCGGTAGAGGATTTGGCGGCGACCAATAATTTGGCGACCAACGCCCAGTTACAACGTGGGCAGACCATCAAAGTACCAAAAGCAACCGTCAGCTATACCGTAGGCTCGGGTGACAGTTTGATTGGCCTAGCACGTAAGTATGGCGTATCTACCAAAGAGCTCGCTGATATGAACAATATCGCTGTCGATACCATGCTGCAACGCGGTCAACGTTTAACCGTACCGAATCGCTAATGTAGAATGTAGTCGCATTTGACAAATTTTAAGCATTAAAAAAAGCTGCTCTAATTAAGAGCAGCTTTTTTGTTGGCATTATTTTGTTCAAGATTTAAGACTTTATTCAAGGTTTAGAGCCTTTAGCAAAATCATATTAAACCGTTTGGGTTTTAATGGTTTCAAGATAACTTCTAATATTACTCACATAATGCATGGCCTGACCATAACGGCTGTTTGACGCTCTGTTTTCTGACAAATAAGCATATATGTTTGCCCAGCTTTTATCATCGATGCCATTGGCGCTCAATTTACGCTGGATACCTTTTACAGCATTTGGACCCATATTATAAGCGGCAAGGGCAAACCAGATGCGATCGGTTTTTGGTACATCAGCGAAATCGGCTTTCATTTGCTCCAAATAACGAGCACCGCCACCAATACTTTGATACGGGTCAACGCGATCAGAGACGCCCATCGCCTTAGCGGTATTATTGGTCAGCATCATGATACCGCGCACGCCAGTCGGAGAGACGGCATTGGCATTTAAATGCGACTCTTGATAGCCCATGGCGACCAGTAGCTCCCAATCATGATTATAATTGCGCGCTTGCTCTTGAAACGATGACTGATAATCAGGCAACTTTTCTGTCAAGGTCTTTTTAAAATGGTCTTGGCTATAAGCGTCTTTTAATAAGTTCTGATTATAAAACGCCGCCAATTTTTGCGTGTGTTCAAGCTTAATACTATCACATAAAAAGTAACTGGCTTTTTGTGATAATGGATCGTTGGCAGAATTAAACGTCCAACTGACTTTAGGATGCAGCCCATTTTTAGTCAAGCTGGTATCATAGCCGCAGCTCACATTAACAGAGGCTAAGTCTAGCTGGCTTTTTAGCTGGGTACTGGCGGTGGTCAAAGCCATATCGGCATCGCCTGATTTTAAAGCTCTGAGCGCTGCTTCTTCGCTAGCATAGGCTTTGAGATTGATGTTGACGCCAAGCCCATCTGCATAGCTACGCACTAAATCATAGCCAAAACCGTGCTGAAAGCCGTCGGTTGCAAAGTAGGTGCTGTCACCCGGTACAGCAGCAACCGTTAGAGTGTTTTCTAACATAACGTGCGCATAGGCAGGCACAGGCGCGTTCATCGTGGTCAAGCTCTCAGCCGGTAAAGAGAGCAGAGCGATGCTTGATACTTGTGCCAATTTCTTGGTTTTGGAAAATTTGGTTTTGGCGCAACCAGTCACTTTGATAGGTGCAACTGCTGGAACGAAGTTACTTTTGATGTGCAGTAAGCGCTTAGATGGACGCAGTAGATATGAAATACGGCGTTTGGCACCTTGTGCAGATACTTTCACACGGTAAGTAATACGCTGCATGGATGTCTCCTGATTTTAGCCATCCTGCATACCATAAAAATGCTTGATCAATTTATGCGGCTTATATAGTTATAAAAAGCGTATGGCTATATAAGTGGCATAAACTGGCGTTACATTTTAGATCACATCAGCCTGATAAATAGTATAAGGTCGCTGTCATCTTGTTTACATATGGCGCTGCTAACATCAAATATACAACCGTTAGCGCAACCGTCTTTTTATCATTTAACGCATAGGTAGCTATTTTTTAGAAGATAAAACACGCACTTCAAAAATCATTCTAAAAAAAAGACGCACCACAGCGCGAAGGGTATAAATCGGATGATTCCTTCATCGCTATAAAACGAGTTATTGATTAGAAGACTGGCTATAAAACCATATGAAACATAGGTAAGGTCATGAATAAATTATTGAGACAAATACGCAGCATAAGCGCCGTACAACTGCACTTAATCATTGCTGCATTTATATTAATCACGAGCTACTCTTTAAATCGTTTGTAATAGAGGAGCTGGCTAATAATATGGTTTGCTCAGCGATAAAGATGAATAATAACCCTGTCTGCTAGCGAGTAAAAAATACCATCAGAGAGATTTTGCTCTAATCTTATCGCGACGCTAAAATAAAAATACTGTTTCAAAACCACTGTCTCATCAGCTAAATAAGGCAAACAGAGTATTTAAATGATCACCGTTAAAAACTTTATTAATTTATTAAAAAATAGAGTGTTAAACGGTAAAATAAATTTTAGCGCCACAACCGGAAGCTATAAAAATGGGAAGTCTCATGACAAGACATTCTTTCTTCAGGCACTAATATGCGGATATTCGTTATATTATTCAAGTAGGGTTAATAAATTAGCGATAAAACTTAACAATAGCACTATAAACGGTAAAAAATGTCCTTGTTTTGGGGAAGGTTGTGACAAGAAGCGCTATAAGAAAAGATTGCACTTAAGCAGCATTTTCTGTATTTGGCGCAAAATATTAATATTAACGCTTAATAAACTTAGTGCTTCAACTGAGAAAAGACAATTGTAGGTAGATAAAACTGTTTGATTATCAGGTGGAGCTTAATGGTTAGGCTGGGTTGTCAATGTCAATAAAAGTCACTGGCAAGCCAAATTGCTCAGCAAGCAGTTCGCCCAACGCTTGAATACCGCCGCGCTCGGTCGCATGGTGACCGCAGGCAAAGTAATCAATGCCAAGCTCGCGGGCGCTATGGGTGGTACGCTCTGATATTTCACCAGAAATATAAGCATCACAGCCCATCAGCGCTGCTTGCTCAATCATATCTTGCGCGCCGCCTGTACAGATACCCACGCGTTCAATCAATCTGCTGTCCGCTTGCGTAGGCTCAGCGTTGGGTGCGGCGTTGTAGGCAGCGGGAATATGTAACGGTATTCGTCCGAGGGCAGCGGTAATCTGGGTAATAAGGTTTTGAGCGCTTTGCGGCTGGCAAGTGGCAATATTGCCAACCGGATGCATTTCATGCGGATAAAGCGCGCCGATGATATTCAGATCGAGTAACTCAGCAAGTTTGGCATTATTGCCAATAATAGGATGGGCATCGAGTGGCAGGTGGTAGCCAATCAAAGAGATGCCATGCTGCATCAGTTTGCGGATACGCTGACCTTTCATGCCTGTGATGGGCGCAGATTCGCCTTTCCAAAAATAGCCGTGATGCACCACGATAGCATCGGCGTTATCAGCAATCGCGGCGTCAATCAACGCCTCACAGGCGGTGACACCGGTGACAATACGCCCGATAGGTCGCCCGCCATCTACTTGCAAGCCATTTGGCGCATAGTCTTTAAAGGCTGCTGCTGATAAGTAGTCGTCACAAAAATCCGTCAAAGCTTGCGCGCTAATCGTCTTATTTGGCGTTTGGCTTGAAAACTGACTTGAGAACTGATTTGAAAGCTGGTTTAAGGTTTCGGTCGAGCTATTGTGTTCGGTCATGGTCTTTCCTTATAATTGTTGCCGTTACGGATGGTTCTTGATTGTTTGTTATTTACAAATTTCAAGCGTTCAATGCGGTAAGTATTGCCACTAAATAAGCAAAATATCTGTTTATAATTAACTTTGCTCTAAGCCGTTAGGGTGTTTAATTGCGCCATTTTAGCATGGTGCTGTAAAAGAGTAGATAACGCGGATAACTGAAACGGTACACGATACGTTACTATTTATCGATGTTGCCAGTTATAATTTGCATACCTGAATCTATAGAATCCGTAGCGCTTATATTATTCAATCTTGTCTTAGGTATTATTAGGCATCATTGCCCAACTAGAAGCGTTTGCGTATAGTCATCATTCAGTCACTGTTTTTACCAAACTGTTTTCACAAAACTATTTTTAAAATAGAGAGGTTTTTATATGTCGTCATCTCGGAATACCAATAACAAGGCCGGCGCGTTAACGTGGTTGCCTTGGGTTTTGTTGCTGATAGTGGTTGCAGCGTTTATTTGGTTGTTTACGAGTATGAAGACGGCATCAGAGCAAGCATGGGAGCCGCCTAGAACGACGCCTGCCGAGCAGCAAGCGTCAGCGCCGGCGTCCGATACACCAGCACCGATTGCCTCTTATCATAATGGCGTTGCGCGCGCGTCACAATCCGTTGTCAATATCTATACCACGCAGACGATGGCCGAGCATCCTTATATGAACGATCCAGTCTTGCGCCGATTTTTTGAGTTTCATGGTGGCCCGTCCCAAGAGCAGGGCAATACCAACTTGGGTTCTGGGGTCATTGTTTCAGAAGATGGTTATATCGTGACCAACGCTCATGTCCTTGAAAAAGCTGATGAAATTACAGTTGCCTTTAATGATGGGCGCAAGAGTCGTGCGAAATTGATTGGTACTGATCCAGACAGTGATTTGGCAGTGATTAAAGTTGATATGACTGATTTGACGCCCCTTGGTTTCCGTAAAGACCCTATTCGTGTTGGCGATGTGGCATTGGCGATTGGTAATCCATTCGGGGTTGGTCAGACGGTGACGCAAGGTATTATCTCGGCGACAGGGCGAACAGGACTTGGCGTTAATAAGTTTGAAGACTTTATCCAAACCGATGCGGCGATCAATCCGGGTAACTCAGGTGGCGCGCTGGTTGATGCTTACGGCGAGCTTATTGGTATTAATACCGCTATTTACTCGCGCTCTGGCGGTTCGATGGGTATTGGCTTTGCCATTCCTACTGCCATCGTTGAGCAAGTAATGAATGCGATTATTAAAGATGGAAAGGTTAGCCGTGGTTGGCTCGGTATCGAAATCCAATCGCAGCTACGCGACCCAACCCAGCTTGAAACTTCAACAGGGGTCGAAGTATTTAATGTCGTGCCTAAAAGTCCAGCGGCTAAGAGTGGCTTACGCATTGGTGATATTATTTTGTCAATCGACGGTATTGAGATGACCGATGCCAATACCTTAATCCAGTATGTCGCTCGTAAGGCACCAAATACCACGCTTAATGCTCAAGTCCTGCGTCAAGGCAAAAACAAGCAAGTAAAAATTCTGCTCGAAGAGCGTCCAGCGCAAGAACCTATGGCGCGCCCTGTTATCATTCACGATGAAACGCTTGGTGGTATGGGCGATCCTAGTCTACAAAATGATGGAGAAGAGGTGCCTATGATGTCAGAAGCGGAGCGTGATCGTATGCGCGAAGAGCTATTGCAACTATTTGAAAGAGATGGCGCACCTTTATAACGCCATGATTTACATATAGTGCTTTACAGTTAAGAGATAATAAAAAAGCGCGCTATCTTCAAAATAGCGCGCTTTTTTATTAGCGTTTTTACTTTTAAAAATAACTTTATGAATGTCGCTGCTATTTTTCTATCAGCTCATGATTGATATAAATAACCCCTTGTACGCGACAGCAGCAGGGCAATATTTCGTCTTCTTCAATCATAGCAAGCGGCTCAAACGGATAATCAATAACGTGTGAGCTGGCGATGCGCTTGATGCGACAACTGCCACAATAGCCTTCCTTACACTGATAATTGATATCATGTCCGGTGCGTAGCAATCCATCGAGCAGACTTTCGTCATCATGCAAGTAGAATTGCTTCTTACTCGTCATTACCCAAGTCATAATTCAACCTTCTCTTAATTTTCCCATCGCATATAAAGTGCCTTTAATGGTACTTTTTCATCATAAAATCTTGCTAAAACGATAGTGGCCTAATCTTAAAATAGTGAGATTAAGCCATGACAATCATATTATTAAAGCCAAACGTTTAAAGCTCAAAGCTCTTAAAGTTCAAAATCATCAAAGTCGCTATTGGATAAATCTGAATCAATTTGACCGACTAAGTATGAGCTGATTTCGGTTTCTTGCGGCGCAACTTGCACGTTATCAGACGACAACCAAGTATTAATCCATGGAATCGGGTTTGATTTTGAGTTCGGGAACGCAACTGGCAAGCCAACCGCTTCCATACGTAAATTGGTGATATATTCGATATACTGGCAAAGGATATCTTTATTTAAGCCGATCATTGAGCCGTCTTTAAACAGATAACCCGCCCATTCTTTTTCTTGCTGCGCCGCTTTGGTAAAGATTTCGATGCTTTCATCGAAACATTCATTAGCAATCTCAACCATCTCTGGATCGTCACGACCATTACGCATCAAGTTTAGGATATGTTGCGTCCCAGTTAAATGCAGCGCCTCATCACGGGCGATTAATTTAATAATCTTAGCGTTACCTTCCATTAGCTTGCGCTCAGCAAAGGCAAACGAGCAGGCAAATGACACATAAAAACGAATGGCTTCTAAGACGTTAACCGCCATTAAGCACAAATACAGCTGCTTTTTCAGCGATTTTAAACTAACGGTCACTTCTTTGCCATTGACGGTATGCGTGCCTGCGCCGTACATATTATATAGCTGTGAGTCGTAGTACAAATCATCGTAGTACTTGGCGATATCAGAGGCGCGTTCTAAAATGTGCTCATTTTGCATGATGTCATCGAAGACCACGCCGGGATCATTGACGATATTACGAATGATATGGGTATAGCTGCGCGAGTGAATGGTCTCAGAAAACGTCCACGTCTCAATCCACGTCTCAAGCTCAGGAATTGACACCAGCGGTAATAGCACCACGTTTGGACTACGACCTTGGATAGAGTCGAGTAGGGTCTGATATTTTAGATTACTGATAAAGATGTGCTGCTCATGCGACGACAGGTTGCCATAATCGATACGGTCTTTTGAGACGTCGACTTCTTCTGGACGCCAAAAGAACGACAGCTGCTTTTCAATCAACTGCTCAAAGATAGGGTGTTTTTGTTGGTCATAACGCGCCACGTTGACCGGTTGACCAAAAAACATCGGCTCTGTTAGTGCATTATTTGGCGTTTGAGAAAAAATCGAGTAAGTCATAGTTCCACCTTTATAAGTGCTACAGTTGTGAATCAAAAGTTTAAAATACGGTTCTAAGATATTGTCAAAACGGTGTTATAAGTTCTCTAAAGATATCTGCGTTGGTTCTTGTCCATCATTCATATACGCTTTAAAAATCTCGCTAAGCTCACTATCGTCTAAACCTTCTAGCTCATCGATAGCGCTTTTACGCAGCGTACTTAACTCCACGTCTACGGCTTTCTGAACTTCTTTTTTTGTCTGCTTTTTAACGGGTTTTTTTGCTGGTCTTGGCGCGTCCATCTTTTCTACTGCGCTACTATCTAATTGCTGACGAACTTCGTCGATATCGACTGCTACCTGCACGATATGCGAGTTACCATCATTTAGGTCGGAAAATACGTTAGGGATAAATAAACCACCGTCTTTGATGATTGCGGTATATTGCACGTCTATGACCTCCGTCATTTTTATTCTTTCTGTGTTTTAATTATGGCTGGCGAGTCGCAAGCGCCTCATATACTTTATTATTCTCTCTTTTGCCTACGGCTAATACATAAACCACGACGACATCATCTTTGACGATATATACCAAACGATAGCCGATGGTGCGTAGTTTGATTTTATAGGCGTCCGTATGTCCTGAGAGTTTTGACGCAGGCACACGCGGATTTGCTAAGCGCTGCTGTAATTTTTTCTTAAACTGCTGCTGAATACTGGGCGCTAGCTTTTTCCATTCTTTTAACGCCAAAGGATGAAACTCAAGACTATAAGTCATCCAACGTTACCTTTACAGGTGTTTGCCCGTCATTCATTCGGGCGTTAACGGTTTGGCTGAGTGCCATATCGTCCATCGCTTCCATCATGCGCTCAAACATATCTGTGGAAACCAAGTAAGCCACAGGTTTATTGTGATTTAAAATAGCAATAGACTCACCGTCCGACTGTTTAATCAGTGCCGAAGGGTTGGTCTTAAGCTCTGAGATACTGGCTGTCTGTGTCGCAAATATCGGTTGCATGATTCATTCTCCGCTAAAATTACACACTAAATATAGGGTTAATTTTAGCACGAAAATTAGGTCATATTTGTTAATCTATAAATTTTGTAGGGTGCGCCTCGCGCACTGTTAGATACAATTTCCGTATCATTGGTGCGCTGGGCGCATCCTATAGCTTAGGTAGTTTCCTTTAACATATAAAGGGTAAATAACAGTTGATGATATATATCAAAATTATCAAGATAACTAGTAAGAAAAAAAGCATAAATGACAAAGGAATCTTATCTTTGAACAATTTAAAGTGAAGTTGTTCATCTATCCAGTCAATCTGATGCTCCCAAAAAAACTTATAATGTGCATACCAATTGCTTGCCAAAATTTGCTTACTAATACTATATGAATAGTATCTATTTTCGATTTCATTTAGTTGGTCTATATAAGGTTGAAAGTTGGAGTTATCGGGAAGACTTTTAACAGTGAAATACAAAGCCTTCAGTTCATTGCAGAGCCTGATAATTTTAGTTCCAGTATCATCGTAGATTCGTTTCTCATGATTATAGAAGCTTATATATAGACCTGATACACCAACTATGACAAACACGGCTGATATTAACTTGGTAGACAGACTATCAAAAACTAAACCAAGTACGCCTACAGTTGTTGAAGCGAAGCCAATCCAACCAGGTGCTTTTCCAATTATGTCATAAGTAGCAAAATGCTTTTTGGCTCCGAAACCAACATCGTATCCTTTTTGGGCTATCATTTTAAGCAAATCATTTTTGTTCATTATAGTTCCTAAATGGGTACAAAAATTTTATCTATTGCAACAACAACTCCATTTTCTACGATATAACACTCAACTCAGTATTGCCATTTTCGTTAGCAGGATACCGCTAAGAACTAGACTAAGAAGCCTTGTTAGGGTGTAATCTGCAATTAAATTGGTACGGAAATTCTATCTCTGGCAATACATATATTATTTTTAATGACATAACATTCTACCCAATGTTCGCCATTAAAATTACTGGATTCAACAAGTTTAGAAGTTTTGTGCTTACCAAATGAACTGGGTTGCAATTTGCCTCTTTGCTGTTTTTTTTCTTTTGCCAAAGAACCAACGTTACGAACTTTCCATTTAACTTCGTAAGGTGGTTCAACATCTATCGATTGAATATGAAACTCTAAATCTCGACTCATTGGAACAGTCATTGAAGGTAAGGACTCTTTAAGCATCTTCCAAGTTTTAGATTCTCGGCTTATAGAATAATCGATAGAAACACTATTTCTTATGTCTACTTTTCCACTATATTCATATTCAATGAATTGTTCGTCAGGTGCTTTACGTATAGATAACAAACTTTCTGAAATAGTTTCATTTTCTTCTATAGGGAAGTTAATCCCGAAAACTTTTGACCAGTTTTCATTCGCTATCACTTCATCTTCAAGCGCTTCTAAACATAATTGATAGGCTTTTTTAATTTTTCTATGACCTTGCCAAGATCCATGAACTACTTGATTACTACCAGGAGCGCGCCAAATTTTTTTATCTGGAGAAGTCTCATATTGATCATACAAATATTTAAAGAAATCCTTGGTTAAATCTCCATAATTTTTATAACTACTATTTTTATGTTCTGAATAAGAGTTAAAAAAATTGTAAGTCAATGTGTCTATCCATAATCCAGAAAAATTAATCCCAACATTATTTTTCCATGCTCTTATCATTCTAGATAAGTGGCGATATGTATTATCAGTGCATTCATCATTTAACTCTCTAGTTGCTCTTATTTCTTTCTTAGGTTTAGTTTCCCTCCATCTACCGCCTTCATTTGTATCAGGATAGGTATATATATCCGTATCTAAATTGCCATCATTATCTTCATTAAGATAAAAAGTCGGTAGAACCTCTATACGAAAACCATCTAAATTAACGCCTACAATTTGTCCGTCAGCTTTCACTCTATCATCTTCATAAACCTCTTGAAGAGCTTTTTTTACATCTTGTAGGAGTGAACTTTGCTTAGAGCTAGAATAGCCATTAAACTTATCATAGGTACTTTTGGGTAGCTCAAAAGCCATATCTAAGTCACTTATTCCATGTATACCTGTCCGGCGACCATATGAACCTATTTGATAACAA
>NZ_PJBX01000121.1:0-26208 GCF_002836335.1 Psychrobacter sp. Sarcosine-02u-2
TGGTAGCAAATTTTGTGCAGTACTGTCACAGTCTGGCGTAAAAATCGTTCATTACGCCTTAAAAGAATAATTTTAAAAAGTAATTGTACATAATATCTCTCACATAAGGTTTAAAGATAAAGAGCTAAGCTTTTATTCAAATTGTCAAAAAGACGCACCCACATCGTGAGTACGCTAAAAGCTATATAGGTGTAATATAAAAATGCTTAAATAAAAATAGAGTTTAGTCAGATTTAGGTTGCTATAGGCGTATCTAAAGTTACTGGTTGTACCTTGCTTGTTTTGCCATCCACTGCTGCGCTTAAATTCACAAGGAAAATAGCAGTGGCTGCAATTAATCCTGGTATCGCGATAAACAAAAAGTTCGTCTGGTGGCTTAGCTCTAGTGTAAGTAACGCGCCAGTTAAGATAGGACCTACGATAGCACCAATACGACCAATACCTGATGCCCAGCCCATAGCTGTTGTCCGTACACTCGTCGGATAATACTGTGCGACAAAGGTGTAGAGTAGTATCTGTGAGCCGATAGTCGTAGCGCCTGCAATCGCGATCAGAGTATATAGTACTAGCTGAGGGCTGTTATAGCCAAGCAGTATCAACGCCGCAGCGCCTAGGGCAAACATGATGGCTAAGACAGGTTTAAGATGAAATTTATCAGCCAGTATGCCGCCGCCGATAGCTCCCACCATGCCACCAATATTGAGTGCAAATAAGAACAGCATGCTTGCACCTAGTGAGTAACCCGCCTGAATCATTAGTTTTGGCAACCAACTAGCAAGGGCGTATACCATCAGTAAGCACATAAAGAAAGCGACCCAAAACATGATAGTAGTGAAACCACGGTTTTTCAGGAATAAGGCTTTAATTGGTGCATCATCGCCTTTGGTCGGCTCGTCCAATAGCAAACTGGTAGAAGTGGTAATCGTTTCTTGCGGTGCCAATTTTTTAACAATAATTTTGGCTTCTTTATCTCGCTTCTCTTTTACCAAATACATCAAAGATTCAGGCAACATTTTCCAAATGATTGGTAAAAGTAGCATTGGAATGCCAGCGATATAAAACATAATCTCCCAGCCAAAATCTACCACCAAAAACGAGCCTAATAATGCCGATGCCATGCCTCCAATGGCATAACCACTAAACATTATAGCAACTAAAGTACTGCGAATACGTTTTGGTGCATATTCGGAGGTTAAAGCCACGCAGATAGGCATAACACCACCGATACCTAGGCCTGCAATAAAGCGCAAAGTGGCGAACTGTATTGGACCACCAGCAAAAGCACCAAGAAAAGTAAAGCTACTGAACAAGCCGACGCAAATCATAATGGTTTTTTTGCGTCCAATCTTGTCTGAGAGTGTTCCAAAAATCATGGCGCCAAACATCATGCCAAAAAGTGCAGCACTGGCAAGAAAACCTGCTTGTACTGCGGTTAATGACCATTCCTCCATGAGTAGGGGCAATGCTACACCATAAATAATAAGATCATAGCCATCAAAGATAATAATCAATAAACACCAAAATAAGACTTTCCAGTGAAAAGGTGCAAATTTGGCTTCATCAATAACCCTATTGATGTTTAAAGTAGGTGAGTCCATTCTTTTTTCTCCGTGGGTAATATCCCTATAAGTCTTTATTAAGTTATTGTTTTCTATCAAGCAAGTCAAAAACCATCTGAGTATTAATTTATACCTATAAAGTATAGATTTTGACGTAACTTAATAAAGGGCGGTGACATGTGGTAAAAGAGAAAAGCACCTACATATCCTTTAGATATGCAGGTGCTTTTCTTAAACCAAATGAAAGATTTAAGCTCTTATTTGTTAGACTATTTTTTTATTACTAAAAAATCTGATGGTATCCGTAACTCTATTAGTCATGAAAATATTGTTTGATTAATTGATTGAACACGTCAGGCTGTTCAATATTTGAGATATGTGAAGCATCGATAGTCGCAAGCTTAGCATTAGGGATGTGTTCGACCATATATTGACCATCGGCAACCGTCGTCACTGGATCTTTAGAACCTGCAACCACCGTAACTGGCACGCGGATATCTTTTAGCTGTTCACGTGTATCAGCGTCAGATAATGCCTCGCAGCAGCTGGCATAACCCTCGCTACTGCCAGCTACGAGAGCGTCAGATAATGCTTTAACTACATCTGGATAATCATCGATAAAACTTGCTGTAAACCAACGCGAAGCAGCTGTCGATGCAATAGGTTCTAATCCTTTCTCACGTACCAATTTTGCCCGATCTACCCAAGCATCCTCATTGCCAATCTTCGCGGCGGTATTGCAAAGCATTAAGTGATGGAAGCGGTCAGGGTAATTGATAGCTAACCATTGACCCGTCATTCCGCCCATAGAGATGCCACAAAAAGACGCTTTATCGATGTTTAGATAATCAAGCAAATCAATAACGTCTTGTCCAAGCTGATCTAAACGATAAGGGCCTTTTGGTGCGGAAGATTTACCATGGCCACGGGTATCGTAGCAGATAATAAAGTAATCGTTTTGTAAGGCATCGATTTGCGGCTGCCACATATGATAGCTAGTGCCCAAAGAGTTAGAAAATATCAGAGCAGGATTGCTGCTATCGCCAAAAGTGGCATAGTTTAGGGCAACGTCTTTGTTGTCAAATATGGGCATCATTATTATCCTTTTTAATCATGGTAATGTCATTGCAGTAGTAATGGTGGGTGGTTTGAGCGATATTTATGAATAGCACTATCTAATCGTTGACAACCCGTTCAATAATCATCGCAATGCCTTGTCCAACCCCAATACACATCGAGCAAATAGCATAACGCTTATCAGTTTTCTCAAGTTGATTGAGTGCTGTTAAAATTAAACGTGCGCCTGAGGCACCGAGTGGATGACCAAGGGCAATGGCACCACCATTAGGGTTGACGCGCGCGCTGTCATCAGCTAACCCTAAGTCACGCGTACAAGCGAGAGCTTGAGCGGCAAAGGCTTCGTTTAATTCAATGACATCCATCTCATCAAGTGACAGTCCAGTTTTTACCAGTAGTTTTTTTATCGCTGGTGCTGGAGCAAAGCCCATAATACGTGGCTCAACGCCTACCGTAGTTGAGGCCACAATACGTGCACGCGGTTTTAGATTGAACTTTTTCACCGCTTGCTCTGATGCCACTAAAAAAGCCGCTGCGCCATCATTGATACCTGACGCATTGCCAGCCGTCACGGTGCCATCTGAGGTGACGATAGGGCGCAGTTTGGTCAACTTCTCAAGCGTGGTATCAGCGCGAGGGTGTTCATCGGTATCGACAGTGATAGGCTCGCCTTTGCGTTGCGGGATGCTGACTGGAGTAATCTCATCTTTGAAAAACCCTGCCTTTTGCGCCGCTGCGGTCCGTTGTTGACTACGTAGGGCAAAAGCATCTTGGTCAGCGCGATTGATATTGAATTGTTCTGCGACATTTTCAGCAGTTTGCGGCATGGTCTCCGTGCCATACAATTCGTCAAGCTTTGGATTGATAAAGCGCCAGCCCATGGTTGTATCTTCAAGCGTTTGACTACGATCAAAGGGTTTATTTGCTTTACCCATTACCAATGGCGCACGGCTCATGCTCTCAACGCCACCTGCGATAATCAAATCAGCTTCACCGGCTTTGATGGCGCGTGCCGCTATCGCTAACGCATCCATTGACGAGCCGCATAAGCGATTCACGGTAGTGGCAGGCACTTGATAAGGTAAGCCAGCTAGTAACGATGACATACGCCCGACGTTGCGATTGTCTTCACCGCTCTGATTAGCACAGCCGTAAATAACGTCATCTACTTGTACCCAATCGACATTGGCATTACGTTCCATTAACGCCTTGATAGGGATAGCTCCCAAATCGTCAGCGCGTATCTGTGCTAGAGCGCCGCCGTAGCGTCCAAAAGGGGTGCGAATGGCATCGATAATATAAGCATCATTTAAATCAGTGATTGAATCAGTCATCATCCTTGTCCTTTTTATTATTTTGAATTTGTAGCATCAATTAGCGTCGCACCCGTCAATGCTTGTAAGTCCGCAAAGCTTAAGCCATCGACCATTTCAGTGACGGCTAAACCTTTATCAGTGACATCAATGACACATAAGTCAGTATAAATACGATCAACACAGTTTTTGCCAGTCACAGGGTAGGTAAGCTTGCTAACGATTTTAGGGTCGCCAGTCTTGGTGGTGTGATTGGTCATCACAAAGACTTTTTTGGCACCGACGGCTAAATCCATAGCGCCGCCAACAGCCGGTATTGCATCTGTCGCACCGGTGCTCCAATTGGCTAGATCACCATTTTCAGCCACTTGAAATGCACCTAGTACGCAGATATCAAGATGACCACCGCGCATCATGGCAAAAGAGTCGCCATGATGAAAGAAGCTGCCGCCATCGAGCATTGTGACGTACTCTTTTCCGGCATTAATCAGCTCGGGATCCTCTTCACCTTTGGCAGGTGGTGGCCCAAAAGCTAATAAGCCGTTTTCTGAATGCAAAAATACATCTTTATCATCCGGTAGGTATTGGGCAATTTTGGTCGGTAGTCCGATGCCTAAATTGACATAGGCACCATCTGGAATATCTTTTGCAGCACGCTCGGCGATTTGATCGCGGGTCAAAACGGTGTAGGAAGTATGGCTCATGATGACGCTCCTTATAGTTGGCAGTATTAAGCGGTGGCTGTAGTAGCTGTGCTAGAAAGTTAAGCGCTAGCAGCTTCAGTGCTAGCAGGCTGAATTTGCACCACATGCTGCACAAAAATACCCGGCGTAATAATGTGTTCAGGATCAAGCGCGCCAAGCTCAACGGTTTCAGAAACTTGGGCGATAGTAATATCAGCTGCCATTGCCATGATAGGACCAAAGTTACGGGCAGACTTGCGGTACACCAAGTTGCCCCAGCGATCGCCTCTAGAAGCTTTGATTAAAGCAAAATCAGCCTTAATGGGATATTCAAGAACATAGTCTTTACCATCGATTTCTCGAGTTTCCTTACCTTCTGCGAGTAAAGTACCAAAGCCTGTGGGCGTATATACCGCACCGAGTCCCATACCTGCTGCTTGAATACGGCAAGCCAAATTACCCTGTGGTACTAGCTCCAGCTCAATCTTGCCAGCATGATAAAGCTCATCAAATACCCAAGAATCCGATTGACGCGGAAAAGAGCAAATGATTTTACGCACAGCACCTGTTTTTAAGAGCTTGGCAAGGCCATGGTCGCCATTACCGGCATTATTATTAATGATGACCAAATCCTTTACGCCTAAATTAATAAGTCCATCAATGAGTTCAGCTGGTTGCCCTGCAGTACCGAAGCCACCAATCATGATGGTGGCGCCATCTCTGATTTGACTAAGTACGTCAGTGATGTTTTTATCTGCTTTGTTAATCATGTTTATATCCTATAAAAAGTCATATGAGGTAGTGTCTTTAAAATTAATAAGTGGTACATGGGTTGGACTCATTGCTCTGACACTACTTAAGTTTTTTGTAAGCGAGTTACTCTTAATTGGCTTCATTATTAGAGGTCGTTAATGAGATAGATGATGTTTGGTAGTAGGCGTTTTTTGGTCAGAATATAGTGAGCAATCATGCCGATAAGAATGCCCCAAAACACAGAGCTTAATCCCAAAAAGCTCATACCCGATGCTGTCGCTAAAAATGTAATCAATGCAGAGTCTCTTTGCTCATCATCTTTCATAGCGAGCGTAATATTGGCAGAAATAGCACCGATTAAGGCAAGGCCGGCCAGTGCCGCGACAAGCTCTTTTGGTAGCAGACTAAATACCATAACAATGCTGCCAGCAAATAAACCGCCGAACAAATAGAAGATGCCATTAGCAACGCCTGCAATATAGCGCTTCTCTTTTAACTCATGCGCATCTTTGCCAGTACATAGGGCAGCAGTGATCGCTGCAAGCACAATAGTAATACCGCCGACACATGCAACTGCTAAGGAGGCGAGGCTTGTAACACTCACAATAGGCTTGGCTGGCGTGTCGTAACCGCTAAGATTTAAAATAGCCATACCGGGTAAGAATTGACCAGTTAAGCTCACAAGGATGAGTGGTATAGCGAGGTTAAACGTTGAGTTCCATGACCATTCAGGTGCAATAAAAGTAGGTATGGTAACGGCTAAATCGAAATGGACAGGGTTCATTTTGCCAAGTAAGACGCTTAAGATAACACCGCATATCAACACCCAGATCATCGTATAGCGCGGCGAAAAGCGTTTGGCTAATAAATAGCAACCGAGCATGCTAAAGACGATAAATGGCATGCTATCAGTGGCTTTAAATAATTCTAAGCCGAACTGAAATAGGATGCCTGCCATCATGCCAGCGGCAATACCGTCAGGAATCCATTTTAATATTTTGTCGAAGTAACCTGTCGCTCCAACAATAAGTATGACAATCGCCGAGATGATATAACCAGCAACAGCTTCATTAATACTCATCTGTGGAAATAGGGTGACTAATAAAGCGGTACCAGGGGCGGACCATGCTGTAATAACCGGTGTTTTATATTTAATAGATAAATAAATACCAGGAATGGCAGCACCGATGGAGATACCCCAAATCCAAGACGCCATCATGACATCTGAAACTTGTGCGGCTTGTGCGGCCTGAAAAAAAATAATCAAAGGACCCGCATAAGAAATAAGAACCGCTAAGAACCCTGCAACCGATGCGGAGAGCGACCAGTCGTTTTTTAAGGTTTGGATTACAGAGGCCATATTGCTTCCTTGCAAATTAGCATTCGTTACGGGATTGCAAATTAAGATGCATGCTACTAATTGGCAGATTTATTATTAGCCTTCGTCGCCACCGCCCACAGGAATGGTACTACCAGTAATATAAGAAGACTCATCGGATGCTAAAAACAAGATGGCATTGACTTGCTCATCAATCGTGCCGTAGCGTTTCATAAAGGTGCGATCAATGGTCTGATCAACCACCGCATTCATCCATGATTTTTCATCATCAGTTAATGGTTTGGCGTTACGTGGAATCTTTCTGGGCGGCGCTTCAGTACCGCCAGTTGCCACAGCATTCACGCGTATACCATCGTTTGCATACTCAAAAGCGAGCGATGCGGTCATGGCGTTCACGCCGCCTTTCGCTGTCGAATAGGGTATGCGGTTAATACCGCGAGTAGCGATAGAGGACACATTAACAATAGTGCCTGATTGCTGTT
Source organism: Psychrobacter sp. Sarcosine-02u-2 (assembly GCF_002836335.1). Lineage (NCBI taxonomy): Bacteria > Pseudomonadati > Pseudomonadota > Gammaproteobacteria > Moraxellales > Moraxellaceae > Psychrobacter > Psychrobacter sp. Sarcosine-02u-2. The sequence continues at coordinate 7,207 of NZ_PJBX01000121.1, forward strand.
TGACCATGGTTGGTAAAACAGCATGACAACACCATAATGTTGGAAATAATGAGCGGCTGATTTCCTTTTGAATCTCTGCTTCAGAGAAGCTGGTAAAAGGTTTCATCCATATTGCGCCGCCGACATTGTTGACCAATATATCGATACGCCCATAGCTATCAAGTGCCTTATCAATAGCCTCTTTAGCACCTTGATGGGTTTCAAGGTCAGCTTGAATGGTAATTGCCTCTCCACCATTAGCGATGATTTCAGCCAGCACCTCTTCTACTAATGGAGAAAAGTCTGCCATGACGATTTTTCCGCCTTCACTTGCCAAACGTAAAGCGACTCCGCGTCCGATGCCTTGGGCGGCACCAGTAACGATACATACCTTATTATCAAATCTTTTACTCATGACAGTCTCCTAAAAACTTGCTCATGCTCTGCTACTAAAGGGATGCCTTTAGGTTCTATTATTGCTCACTAGGTGTGAATTTCTCATAATAAAAGTTACTTGGTTTTAGGTTGCTGCTATCTAACCAATTACTCACAGCATCTACCATTGCTAATGGACCACATAAGTAAACGTCGGCCTCGCCGTTATTTAACCATTCATCTTTTATATGACCGGTAACATAGCCTTTACGCTCGTGTGTGCTATCTTCATTGGCGACACAGGTACGGTAATCAAACCAAGGGTGGTTTTGTTTTACCTCTTCGAGTTTCTCAACTTCTATCAGATCAAAGTCGTTGGTGACGCCGTAGACCATTCTGACAGGATGATGAGCACCAGACACCTCTAAGCTTTTTAGCATCGATAAGAAAGGCGCGATACCGGTACCACCTGCTAGGAATAATGTCGGACGAACAAGAGGACGCAGGTAAAAGCTACCAAATGGACCCTCAAAATTAATCTCTTGACCTATAGTTGCAGTATCAGATAAAAAGGTGCTCATTTTGCCGTTAGGAATATTGCGGACGACAAATTCGGCCTGATTGGCACTAGGTATAGAGCTAAACGAATAAGAGCGTGTCTCGTTAGAATCAGGAATACTGACATTGACATACTGGCCTGGCAAAAATACTAGTGCATCTGGATTGTCGACTTCGACGCCAAAGTGAATGGTAGATTCTGACAGTACATTCAGCTGTTGTAGTTTACCTTTGAATACAGACTTGCCGACTTTGCAGGCTTCAGAGGAGGTTGGTACTTTGATCACGCAGTCGCTTTCTGGAATCATCTGACAGGTGAGTACATACCCTTCAGCAGCTTCCGCTTCTGTCAGTGCATCTTCGATATACATATCAGGGTGCATGTCGTAGCTGCCAGATTCACAATGGCAACGGCAAGTACCGCAAGCACCATCAAGGCAATCCACAGGGATATTGAATTTTTGACGATACGCTGCTTCGGCGACGGTTTCGTCGGCTTCACATTTGATGAAGCCTGTGACGCCGTCTTCGAACTGTAGAGCAATATTATATTCCATGAGAAATATCCCTTTTCAACACGTATTAATTAAAAGCTAGTGGCTAAATAATGAATGAATAATGATTAGACGTGATAGACGTCCATGATTTGATGCACATAGTCGTCTTTTAAGACCACATACTTATCCAAGATTTTTGGTTGGTCTTGAGTCATGTCTATTTTGTACTGAGAGTAACCCCAATAGGTATTGGTCTCGTGATAGCGAAAGGACTTGTTGATCCAGTTGAAACGCACCGTCACAATACCGTCATTGTCTTCGAGTAGTTCAATATTCGATAAATTGTGCGTGGTACGCGTATCAGGAATGGTCGCTGATGAGCGCTCAGTCTCGATGCGGAAGATACGATCTTCAAGACCACGGCGATCCGGATAATAAATCAGCGAGATTTCTCGTTGTGGGTCGCTGATAAGCTGACCATCATCATCCCAACTTGGCATCCAAAAGGGACAGTCTTCATCGTAATAAGTGAGCCATTCTTCCCATTTTTTCTCATCCAATAAACGCGCTTCACGGTATAGAAACTGTCTAATGTCTTCAATGTTAACCGTTGCATTTTTCATGATTGATATCCTTATTTTTTGTCAGTTCTACAATAAATAGCAGAGTAATAATAAAAAATGTATTAGTCGCTATTAGCACCGTGTAGCTGCTGCTCTTGCTCTAGAGCTTTTTTCATCTCTTCATGCCAGTAGCGATGTTGGACGGTATATAGTCCTTCATCTTCAGTCTTAACACCACTCATTAAAGGTTTGAGGTCAATAGCGGCAGCGCCTTCATCTGCACCTTGAATCCAGTGCTCGGAGCCTCGGCACATATCATTCCATTCAAGCTTGATACCGTTATAACCTTCTTGGCATGAGCGGAACTCTTCTAAGTCATCAGGGGTTGCCATACCAGTAACGTTAAAGAAATCTTCATACTGACGGATACGGCGTGCACGTGACTCATCGCTTTCGCCTTTTGGTGCGATACACCAGATGCTAACTTCAGTTTTGTCAACCGCGATAGGGCGGAGCATGCGAATTTGTGAGCCGAACTGATCCATGATGTAGACGTTTGGATATAGGCATAAGTTACGTGAGCGTTCAATCATCCAGTCCGCCATGGCTTCACCGTAGCTGGCGACATACTCATCGCGATAAGCGTAGTTTGGACGGTCTTGTGGGTTTTCCCACTGTGTCCATAACAGCATGTGACCGTTTTCAAAAGAATAAAACCCACCGCCTTGTCGACCCCATTTGCCAGCGTTCATGGCTTTGATATTGTCTTCTTTGACAGCTTCAGCTTCTTTACGGCGCGCAGTTGTCGCAGCGTAGTTCCAATGGACGGCTGATACGTGATAGCCGTCGGCACCGTTTTCAGCTTGCAGCTTCCAGTTACCATCAAAGGTATAGGTTGAGGTGCCGCGTAACACTTCTAGACTTTCTGGCGATTGATTGACAATCATGTCAAGAATTTTGGTAGAGCTACCAAGCCAGTCTCCGATTGGCTGAACATCATCATTTAAGCTGGCAAAGATAAAGCCTTTATAATTAGCCATCTTCACTTGTTTTAAGTCGTGTGAGCCTTCTTTATTGAAGCATTCTGGATAGCCTGCATGTCTTGGGTCTTTAACTTTAAGCAGCTTGCCTGAGTTGTTAAAGGTCCAACCGTGGAATGGGCAGGTGTAAGTGGCTTTATTGCCTTTCTTATGACGGCAGAGCTGTGCGCCGCGGTGTGAGCATGAATTAATCATGCAGTGCAAATCGCCTTCTTTATTGCGGGCAAGAATGACGGGCTGACGGCCAATGTATGAGGTGTAGTAGTCGTTGTTATCAGGAACTTGAGACTCATGAGCCAAATACACCCAATTGTTTTCAAAGATGTACTTCATCTCAAGCTCGAACAACTCTTCGTTAGTGAAGGCGCTACGATGCAGACGATAAATCCCTTTTTCGCTGTTTTCTTCTAAAAAATCATCAATACTGATGTCTGATCCTTCAGGTACTAGATTGATACGCTCGCTCATGGCTGCCTTCCTTGTATAATGACGGTATAAAATGAGATTAGAAGCTAACGTTTGATACGACAACTGAGGACATATCAAACGTAAGTCGCTAATCGTTATTAATGAATGCTATTTAATATGAGTGCTCATTAACCTTGAGCACGGCGGCGTTCTACTTCGCTGCCTTGTATAGCTTGGTCAATGTCTTTTACTAAATGAAAGTCAAAGTCGATACTTGCGTAAGGCTTATCAAGCGCTTTTTCTTTTAGCTTGTCCGCATCTTCGACCATCGTTACCTCTGGTACCAAACCTTCGCGGCTTGCAAAAGCAAAGTCATCCCATAGGTACTCATCGCCATCGATGTTAATCTGCGTGGTCAGTTTGCGATGACCGTCAGCACTGGCGAAAAAATGAACATGAGCTGGGCGATGACCATGACGACCCAGCGCGCCCAATACTTTTTGTGTCATTCCTTCTGGTGGTACCGAGTAACCTAGCGGCACGATGCTGCGGAATGCATAATTTCCGTTCTCATCAGTGATGATGCTACGACGTAAGTTGAAATGAGACTGTGATTCATCAAAGAAAGAGTAGTTACCTAAGCTGTTGGCATGCCATACTTCAACTTTTGCGTTTGGAAGAGGCTTTCCATCTTCACCATAAACAGTGCCTTGCATAAATAGCACGGTGCCATTATCAAGGTCAGTGCCATCATCTAGGCGCGCAAAGCCCTTTTCTTCTGGCGCACCAGCGACATAGAGTGGACCTTCGATGGTACGGGGTGTACCGCCTTCAAGCCCCGCTGCTTTTAGGTCTTCTTCAATCATTAAATCCATAAAATGATCAAAACCCAATCCTGGCGATAATAGACCGGCTTCTTTGCCCAAATCGCCAATAAACTCAACCCCAGACCAGTATTCGTCGGCAGTGATTTTTAAGTCATTAATGGTTTGCATAAGGTCGGTTACGATACGTAATACAATCTCTTGTACACGTGGATTGACTTGCTCTGGGTAATCGATTTTACCTTTGATGAACTGCGTAGCTAATGCTTCAATTTGGCTGCGTTCCATGTCTCTCTCCTTGTTGAGGACTGTTTTGTTAAGGGGTTTTTATAGTGAGTATTCTTACTCAAATTTTTATGGATTCTGATATCAGCTGTACTGGCTTGCTTTAGCTGTCATCACTACGAACAGATGATGGATGACGTAACAATGGTGTCACTTCAACTTTCATATAGGGGTAAAGTGGCAGAGACATCATAATGTCGTGTAGCTCTTCATTACTTTCAACATCAAAGATACTGAAGTTAGAATACTGACCGGCTATACGCCAAATATGACGCCATTTACCTTGCTCTTGGAGCTTTTGTGACAGCGCTTTTTCGGTGGCTTTAAGCTCGTTGACCTTGTCGGCGTCCATATCTGTTGGGATTAAGACATCCATTCTGACGTGGTATAACATAATTATTTCCTTATATTTGATGACGGGTAATTTTTTTAGCTGTTACAGCATTTCAGTTTGAGCATTAGTGGCAAATTGCGGCTTCGATGATTTAAGTGAATTATTGATTGCTTGTTTGGCGTAGTGATAGACTTTATCGCTATCTACTTCGATACCAAGACCTGCGCCCGTAGGTACATTTAACCCAAAATTTTGATAATCAAGAGGCTGTACTAAAACGTCTTCGGTTAATAACAACGGACCAAACAGTTCGGTGTCAAAATTTAGACTGGGATAGGTTGAGAATACATGAGCTGAGGCCACCGTACCGATAGGCCCTTCAAGCATAGTGCCGCCATACAGCTCGATACCTGCTAGATGTGCCATTTGTCCAATAAGACAAGCTGCTCTCAATCCGCCTGCTTGATTAATTTTTACCGCAAAAACATCAGCATAATGCTCTGCTGCTAAATGAAAGGCATTCTGAGGATCTTGGACAATTTCATCCGCCATAATCGCCACATCAAAGCGATCAGTTAAACGTTTTAGAGCGGCTTTATTACGCATTGATATAGGTTGTTCTATTAAATCAATGCCTCCAGCTTGTAATAGGCTAATACCTTGCATTGCCTCAAGTTCTGTCCAAGCCTGATTGACATCAACGGTAATGCGGCAATTAGGTAAGGCTGCTTTTATGGCTAATACGTGGGCCACATCATCAGTAATCGGATTGCTACCGATTTTTAATTTAAAAATGCGATGGCGCTTTTGCTCAATCATGCGCTTAGCTTCGGCGATATCGGTCGCTGTATTGCCGCTGGCAAGCGTCCAAGCCACTTCGATACGGTCACGAACACGACCACCAATCAGCTCACTTACTGGTAGGTTTAGGCGTTTACCTTCAATGTCGAGTAGGGCAGTTTCGATGGCACACTTTGCAAAGCGGTTGCCATTGATATGAAGACTTAGCAGCTGCATAGCTTTTGCTGGACTAGTCGGCTGCTCTTTTAATAAAAGAGGGGTAAAGTAGGTATCGATATTAGTTTTGATGCTATGAGGGCTTTCTTCTGCGTAGCTTAGGCCGCCAATGGTGGTCGCTTCGCCCCAACCTTCGTAGCCATCTTCTGTTTGAATGTGTACCAAGACCAAGACTTGTTCGTTCATAACGGTACAAGCGAGCTTATGAGCCCTTATAGTAGGTATTGGTACCAATAAAGTATTAATTGAACGAATCATGACAGTCCCTATTGAATAGATGATGCTTCCTTATGCTTAATAAGAACTATAGTTATTAGATAACGACATGTCTAAGACCTATTTGGTCTGATATTGATACCTTTTGGGTATTTTGATAATCAACCTTCACCGTGTTATGTTCTTTAGGTATCGATAGGCTTATAGGTCACTCAAGGAATAATGTTCAATGGAATTGAGACATTTACGCTATTTTGTAGCGGTAGCAGAGGAAAAAAGTTTTAATAAGGCAGCAGAGCGTTTGTTTATTTCACAGCCCCCACTGAGCCGTCAGATAAAACAGTTGGAAGAAGAGATCGGCGTCACGCTCATTGATAGGGACAATCGCCCTTTAAAGCTTACTGAAGCTGGCGACTTTTTTTATGATCATGCGCTTGAGATAATAAAAAAATCAGATGATCTGCGGGCGATGACCTTTCGTAAAGGCAGCTTTGACAACACATTATCGATAGGTTTTGTGTCATCGATACTGTATGGCATATTGCCGAAAGTGATTGCGCGCTTCAGAGAGGTCTATCCAAATATAGAGATTAAATTATATGAATTGAACTCTTGGCAGCAAACGCAAAGCTTAGTAGAAGGCAAAATAGATGTCGGTTTTGGAAGGCTTATATTTGAAGACGCTTCTATTAGGCGATTATTACTGAGACAGGAGCGTTTAGTGGTTGCGGTTCCTAACAAGCATCGATTGGCAAAAGAGCAACAAAAGAATATTCGTTTAATGGATTTAACCAATGAAAACTTATTGTTATATCCAATGGCACCTCGTCCTAGCTTTATCGATTTTGTCTTAGAGTTGTTTGAGGCACGCAATCTAAAAGCAAACTATTTTACTGAGGTACGTGAGCTGCATATTGCGTTAGGGTTGGTAGCAGCAGGCGAGGGCTTGACTATCGTACCAAAAACGCTTGAGCCTCTGCGGAGTCAGGAAGTGACTTATATTCCTTTCGAGGACGGGCTTTTAACCTCGCCTATCGTCATGAGTGTGAGACACTTTGACAAATCAGAGCTATTAAAAATATTGTTGGACGTGACTTATCAGATTTACGATGAAGAAGGGTTTGATTATAAGCCTGAGCAAATTTGAGAGATTCTGCACTCATTAAGAATCCTAATATGAACTCATAAAAGGATAATTTTATGCAAGAATTCCATTACAAACCCGAAGCAGGCCCGGCGGAAGTAGCACGGCTCGTTTGTGGTAGCCCTTATTATAATCGTCGTGAATACGATTTTTCTGAACTAGAAGACTGACTATAAAGAGCTGATAAAGGTTTAACGCATGCTTAAGTAGCATTATAAATCTGCAACTTCTAAAGTTGAACTATTTTTAAATTATCAAAGAGTAAGTGCTTTGAAAGAGTGTGCTAAGCTTGGGTTTGCTAACTTACCCTAATATGATTATTCGTTTACCAGATTCCGTTATGCGCTTGATGCAGCATATCTCAGCGATATCTAAGTAAAGGTCCGCCACAGTCTTATACATTCTGAAAACCTTGAAAATACCATAAAAAGAGGCTTGTCGTATCGCTGCGAACAAGCCTTTTTTTATGAAATATAAGGAACAGTCTTAGGGTAAGTGGTCAAATCTACCAATCACGATTTTATACAAGTTTATTGAACAAAGCTTTTGGTTAATTTAGTATGTTTTTGCGAGTTGTTAAATATATAACTTTAGAGACTTAAAATATACGGTAATTATAATTACCGTATATTAGCTATTACTCTTAATAAACGTTAGTTTTAATCGTATCAATTTCATTATTTTTTAATTTATGTCTGTTAATTTACGTCAAGGATGACCCGTATGAGTATCAAAGCATTTCCAGCAAAATGGATGACCGAAGAACACGAAATGGTATATGACAGTGCGCTAAAAATGTTTCAAAGTTGGGAAGACAAAGACGAGCAGTGGCGAGAAAACGGTATAATTGACCGCGCGGCTTGGGAAGAGGCCGGCGAGATGGGCTTTTTATGTGCGTCAATACCAGAAGCGTACGGCGGCGGTGGCGGTGATTTTGGTCATGAAGCCGCGATTCTTTTGGCGCAGGCGCAGGCGAACCGAGCCAGTTATGGCGGTATGGTGCACTCAGGTATCGTGGCTCCATATATCTATAAGCTTGGAACTGAAGAGCAAAAAAAATCATTGTTGCCTAAGATGGCGACGGGCGAATATATTGGCGCTATTGCGATGACTGAGCCGACGACGGGCTCTGATCTGCAGGCCATCAAAACTTATGCGATAAAAGAGGGTGATGACTATATCATTAATGGTTCAAAAACCTTTATTACCAATGGTCAGCATGCCAATATCGTGCTATTGGCTTGTAAGACAGACCGCGATAAGGGCGCGCAAGGCGTCTCGCTTATTCTTGTTGAGACCGACGGTTTAGAGGGTTTTACACGTGGCCGTAACCTGAAAAAGACGGGTCTTGCTGGACAAGATACTTCAGAGCTTTTCTTTAGTAATGTGCGTGTGCCACAAAAAAACGTACTAGGCGGTGTCGAGGGGCTCGGCTTTATACACATGATGCAAGAGCTGCCGCAAGAGCGCCTGATTATTGCTTTAAGTGGCTGCGGCGCGATGAAACTGGCATTAGAGCTGACGCTTGAATATGTCAAAGAGCGTGAAGCCTTTGGCAAGCCAATTTGGCAATTCCAAAACACGCGCTTTAAGCTTGCTGAGGTACAAGCGGATTATTTAGCGGTAAAAGCCTTATGTGATTCAGCAGTTGAGGCGCAAATACAGGGTAAGCTTGACGCCGCGCAAGCATCCTTAATCAAGTACTGGGTGACAGAAAAACAGTGTAAAACGATGGATGAATGCTTACAGTTATTTGGTGGTTACGGTTATATGTCAGAGTACCCAATTGCTCGTATGTATGCCGATGCTCGCGTACAAAAAATCTACGGCGGCACTAATGAAATCATGAAAGAGCTGGCCTCGCGCTTTATGTAATCGCTTATGAGTGAGCAGAATGCGCGCTTCTCAACACTTCCTTATTTAAAACTAGCTACTTAAAAATTAAAGGGATTTATTATGACCCAGACCGCTTATATCTATGATGCGCTCCGCACTCCACGTGGTAAAGGAAAAAAGGATGGCGCTTTGCATCAAGCATCGCCAATTTGGTTGACACGTACGCTACTTAAAGAGATGCAGCAGCGTTATCACTTAGATACCAGCCTCGTCGACGATATCGTGCTTGGTTGTGTGACGCCAGTCGGTGAGCAAGGCTCAGATATCGCTCGTATCGCTGCTCTCGATGCAGGCTGGGATCAACGTGTAGCAGGGGTGACATTGTCACGCTACTGCGCCTCAGGCCTTGAATCTATCAACCTTGCTGCTGCCAAAGTCATGTCCGGTATGGAAGAGATGGTAGTCGCAGGCGGCGTTGAGTCTATGAGCCGCGTACCGATGGGCTCAGATGGCGGTGCTTGGTATATGGATCCACGCGTTAATGATGCTACTGGTTTTGTCCCACAAGGGGTTGGCGCTGATACTATCGCGACCCTAAAGGGCTTTAGTCGCAGCGATGTTGATGAGTTTGCCACCGAGTCACATAGAAGAGCCGCCGCCGCTTGGGAAAAAGGCTATTTTGATAAATCAGTGGTGCCTGTTAAGGATATTAATGGTTTATTACTATTAGACAAAGACGAAACCATTCGTCCAAATACTGATGTTACCACTTTAGCAAAGCTCAATCCGTCTTTTGCTATGCCCGGTCAGATGGGTTTTGATAGCGTTATTTTGGATAAATACACCACGATTGAAAAAGTAAACCACGTGCATCATGCTGGCAACTCATCAGGTATCGTCGATGGCGCTGCGATATGTCTTATCGGTAGTGCGGCCGCTGGGGACAAAGCTGGACTTAAGCCGCGAGCGAAGATTACTATGGCAGCAGTCATTGGCTCAGAACCTTCTATTATGCTGACAGGTCCGACACCAGCTTGTAAAAAAGCGCTAGATAAAGCGGGTATGCAAGCGTCTGATATCGACCTATGGGAGATAAACGAAGCCTTTGCTGCTGTTCCGATGAATACCGCTAGCGACTTTGGTATTTCATTAGATAAAGTCAATGTTAATGGCGGCGCGATTGCGATGGGTCACCCACTCGGCGCAACAGGTGCGATGCTAATGACGACGGTGCTTGATGAGCTTGAGCGCTGCGATTTAAAAACCGCCATGCTTACGCTATGCGTCGGCGGCGGTATGGGGATTGCAACTATCATTGAGCGTGTATAAAAACATTTAGCAAAAACGATTATAAAAATGATTATGGATGATTAACAAGGATTTAAAATGAGCACCAATAGCGTAGATGCCATCAATGCATTAAAGAATTTTTCTGCCCAATCTGATAATGGAATTATCACCGTCACTATCGACCAAACCGAGCGTAAGATGAATGTCATTGGAGAGGGCTTTAATGAAGCCTTTGCTACAATAACGGATACTTTTATCAATGACCAAGACGCAAAAGGCCTAATTCTAACGTCTGGTAAATCAACCTTTGTGGTTGGCGCAGATATTGACCAATTGACTACTATTGAAACGGCCGAGCAAGCCTTTGATCTGGTTGAAGATTTAAAAACTAGCCTGCGTAAACTTGAAACTTCAGGTAAGCCAGTCGTTGCTGCTATTACGGGTACGGCGCTTGGGGGCGGTCTTGAGCTTGCCTTAGCCTGTCATTATCGTATTGCTATCGATTCACCAAAAACCTCGTCTACAACCAAGCTGGGTTTGCCAGAAGTTAAGCTTGGCTTGTTACCCGGCGGCGGCGGGACACAGCGTCTACCGCGTTTGATTGGTATTCAAAAAGCCCTTGAGCTGATGACCCAAGGTAAAGAGCTGCGTCCACAGCAAGCGCTAGAAATTGGCTTTATCGATGACGTGGCTCATGACGATGACGAGCTTATCAGTAAGGCGAAAGCATGGATTAATGACAATCCAAAAGCGCAGCAACCATGGGACAAAAAAGGCTTTAAAATCCCAGGCGGTGATAGCAATCATCCAAAAATGGTGCAAGTATTTTCTATGGCCCCAGCGATGGCCAATCAAAAATCCCACGGCAACTATCCTGCGATTACCCATATTTTATCTAGCGTGTTTGAAGGCTGCTTAACCGATATCGACAACGGCCTTAAAATCGAGTCGCGTTTTTTTGTCGCCTGCGTGTTATCAGACGTATCCAAAAACATGATTAATAGCCTTTGGAAGCAGCTCAATAGTATTAAAAAAGGACAATCACGCCCGCAAGGGTTTGAGCGATCTAAAGTCAGCAAAGTCGGTATTTTAGGCGCTGGCATGATGGGCGCTGGTATCGCTTACGTTTCAGCTAAAGCGGGTATGGAAGTGGTATTGCTCGATACGGCGATTGAAGGTGCCGAAAAAGGCAAAAGCTACTCTACTAAGCTGCTAGACAAAGCCATCAGCCGAGGGCGTTCAACAAAGGACAAAAAACAAGCATTATTAGACCTTATCAAGACCACCACGTTTTATGATGATTTAGAAGGCTGTGATTTAATCATTGAAGCTGTTTTTGAAGACATTGATATTAAAGCGGAATGTACGCGACAATCTGAAGCCGTTATTCCAGAGACTGCCTTTTATGCTTCTAACACCTCAACCTTGCCAATCACTGAGCTTGCTAAAGCCAGCAAACGCCCGAACCAGTTTATCGGTCTGCATTTCTTCTCACCGGTTGATAAGATGCCACTCGTTGAGATTATCGTTGGTGAAAAAACCGACGATGCCACGCTAGCAACAGGTTTTGATTATGTTGGCCAAATTGGCAAGACGCCCATCGTTGTCAATGACAGCCGCGGATTTTATACATCACGTGTTTTTGGCACTTATGTGTCAGAAGGCATTGCCATGTTAGCTGAGGGTGTTCACCCACGTAGTATAGAAGTGGCTGGTATGAAGTCTGGTATGCCGATGCCGCCGCTGGCACTGCAAGATGAGGTGTCACTCAGCCTGTCACTACACGTGATGGAGCAGACTAAAAAGGCAATGGAGGCAGAAGGTAAGACTTTTACGCCGCATCCTGCGATGTCAGTAGTAGAAAAAATGGTCAAAGAATTTGGCCGCGAAGGTAAAAAGGTGTCTAAAGGTTTTTATGATTATCCAGAGAATGGTGAAAAACATCTATGGTCTGATCTCACTGAATTATATCAAACGACAGATGAGCAGCCCTCGCAGCAAGACTTGGTAGACCGTCTACTTTACGTGCAAGCCAATGAGACTGCCAAATGCTATGAAGAAAACGTCGTGCGTACGGTGGCCGATGCCAACATCGGCTCTATCTTTGGTTGGGGTTTTGCGCCAAACCAAGGGGGGACGCTACAGTTTATCAACTCAGTAGGCGTCGATAAATTTGTCGCGCGTAGTCGTGAGCTGGCACAGAAATATGGCGCACGTTTTGAGCCTGCGCAGATATTAGTGGCAATGGCGGCAAAAGGCGAGGTTTTCTCAGATGACTGAATCGATGGTTAATCAAGCGGATGCTATGAAAGACTGCTTACAAGGGCTGCGCGTCATTGATTTAACGCGCAACCTGCCTGGGCCATTTGCGACCAGATTGCTTGCGGACTTAGGCGCGGACATTATTAAGATTGAACCACTCAATGGCGATCCGGCTCGCGCTTTTGGGGATTTGTTTACCGCCCTTAATCATGGCAAAACCACTTTAAAAGTTGACTTTCGTGACTCGCAAGGTATTGAGACTATCAAAGCGCAAATCAAGGATAGCGACGTGATGCTCGATAGCTTTCGCCCTGAGGTATTAGAAGGCATGGGGCTTGATGCCAAAACCTTGCATGCCATTAATCCAAAGCTGGTCATGGTATCGATTACGGGCTATGGCATGGCTAATAGCGATGGCATCACTCATGATTGGGCGCATAAAGCCGGTCATGATATCAATTTTATGGCGATGAGCGGGGTGCTTGACCAGCTCAAGACGGCAGATGGCGAGCAGGCAATGCCCAATGTTCAGTTTGCAGACTTAGCAGGCGGCAGTGACACGGCGGTGATTGCTCTATTAGCGGCTGTATTTGCAGCCCAGCGTACGGGGAAAGGTCGCCACGTTGCGGTCAGTATGACGCACAGCTTGTATCAGCATCTGGTCATGCCAAAAGCGACTGGAAAACTGGTGGCCAGCTTTTCTGGCAAAAACCCAGAGCCGCAACAGGATTTCTTAGGCGGTTTATTGCCTTGTTATCGGTTGTACAGAACTTCCGATGATCGCCATATGGCGGTGGGTTCACTAGAGCTAAAATTCTGGCAAGGGCTGTGTGAAATATTAGAATTGCCTGAAATTAAAGATGTGCATTGGCAGTGTGGGGTTATGCCCAATACTAAGGCCAGCCAAGAGGCAGCACAAGTGGTTGCCGATACCTTTGCCAATCAGCCTTTAAGCCATTGGCAGCAGGTTTTTGCATCTACCGATGTGTGCGTCACGCCAGTATTGAGTTTAGAGGAGGCAAGAGCACATCCTTTATTTGCCCATCAAGATGAGTATGGGGCGACACTGGGTTGGCAGTAAGGTAATGAAGCTGAAGTAACAGCATTGTTAGTGAATCAGTTAATAGCTTAATCATTTAGCTACTTAATCATTTAGCGACTTAATCACTTAGCAGCTTAGTTCCCACCAATAAGCCAATAAAACCATGGAAGGTTTTTAACAATAATTTTTGGACCGGGAAGTATCCTCAAGATGTCGCTTTTTACTTGGGCTGCGTATAGCTCAGGCGGTTAAGTTTTATGTCGTTACCGATGACCAAAGCTTGAAAAAAGAAGCGCTGATTGAGTTTTGTAAAAAAAGCTTATGAGATGGATAATTCAGGTTTTGACATCGAGCGCCATAAGATATCAAATAAGGCATCGAAATTTGCATTAAGCGTAAGCGGGGCATCTTCTTGACGAATCGTTTTCATAATACCAAGACGACTATAATGGTCAGCCGATTTTGGACAATTGATAAGAGATTTTTGTTAAAATAGCGTTTCTCTTTTTCTGCTGCTGGCAAATACCCATGGATGCTTCTGCTAAATTAGACATCTCTTAGCTATCTTATTTTTGGTTTCTACGGCATTTTTAAGCGACTGAAAAAACATTCCTCTTTTACGTTAACCCCTTTATGAACTTATCACTATTGGCGCGGCAATCGACTCATTGCATGCAATTTTAGAGAAAACGGCAGTATTTCTAGGCAAATGTATAAGCAATCAAGTTTAAAGCCGTACTGACTCAAAATGATTTGTTATCTATTGTTAAACATGAGCGGATGCTAGGTATAATGCAGCCCTAGCATCGTTTTCACTCATACGTCCTTAATAAGAAGATTTTATTATGTCAAACAAGCGTCCCTTATATATTCCTATTGCTGGCCCCGCGCTATTAGAAACCTCTTTATTGAATAAAGGTAGTGCTTTTTCATCAGAAGAACGCGATAGCTTTAATTTAACAGGGCTATTACCACACAACATTGAGACGATTGAAGAGCAGTCTCTGCGGGCTTATCACCAACTGCGTTCATTTACCAATACGATGGATAAGCACATTTATTTGCGTAATATACAAGATACCAATGAGACCTTGTTTCATCATCTGGTTGAGCAGCATATTGAGGAAGTCATGCCGCTCATCTACACGCCAACGGTTGGTCAAGCTTGTGAAAAGTTCTCGCAAATTTATCGCCGGAAACGGGGCTTATTTATCTCCTACCCTGAGCGTCATAAAATCGACGATATGCTGCAAAACGCCACCAAACAGAATGTTAAAGTAATCGTTGTCACTGATGGTGAGCGTATATTGGGTCTTGGCGACCAAGGTATTGGTGGTATGGGCATTCCTATTGGTAAATTGGCGTTGTATACGGCTTGCGGTGGCATCAGTCCCGCTTACTGTCTGCCTATTTTGTTAGATGTCGGTACCAATAACCAACAGCTACTTGACGATCCTATGTACATGGGTTGGAGAAATCCACGCATCTCTGGCGATGAATACAATGAATTTGTCGATTTATTTATTCAAGCGGTTAAGCGTCGTTGGCCAGAGGTGTTATTGCAATTTGAAGATTTTGCTCAAGGAAACGCCACGCCGTTATTAAATCGTTATCGTGACCAGTTATGCTGTTTCAATGATGATATTCAAGGGACTGCTGCGGTTTCGGTCGGCGCTTTGATTGCCGCGTGCCTCAATAAAGGTCAAAAACTCAGTCAGCAAAAAATAGCATTCTTAGGGGCAGGTTCTGCGGGCTGCGGTATTGCTGAGCATATCATTCGCCAAATGCAGCGCGAAGGCTTAACCGAAGAGCAAGCGCGCAGCCAAGTATTTATGGTTGACCGTTACGGTTTGCTCATCGATAGCATGACAGAGCTACAAAAATTCCAAGAGCCACTGGTGCAAAAACAATCAGCAATTGAACATTGGGATAAGAGTCAAAAACTCGGTTTAGCGCAAGTGGTGAAACAAGCAAAAATAACGGTATTGTTTGGCGTGAGTGGACAAAAAGGTTTGTTTACTCAAGAGGTCATCGAGTCCTTATGTGCTAATACTGAACACCCAATTGTACTACCGCTTTCAAACCCGACCTCTCGTGTGGAAGCCACACCGCAAGAAGTGATGAACTGGAGCCGTGGTCGCGCCATTATCGCAACGGGTAGTCCTTTTGCTCATACCACTTTTAACGGTCAGTCTTTTGAGGTTTCTCAATGTAATAACAGCTATATATTTCCTGGTATTGGTCTTGGTGTTCTCGCAGCACGGGCGAGAGGTATCAGCGATAATATGTTAATGGCAGCAAGCCAAGCGCTTGCAGATATATCAATGGAGTACGAAAAAGCGCCCGGTGCCATACTACCGCCAATTAAAGTTATTAAAGAGATCAGTAAAAAAATAGCCTATGAAGTGGCACTGCAAGCGGTTCAAGATAAGCTGGCACTACCTATCACAGCGGAGAACCTACAGCGCCGATTGGAAGCGAATTTTTGGTTACCTGAATATCGCAATTATCGTCGTACCTCTTTCTAATTTTTAGAAGGTGTTTATAGGTAAATGATAAATAAATAGTAGATAGCTGGTTCTAGGCTAGAGCATGTCCTTGCTTGAACGCTAACTGAAATTTGCTAAATACAGTTGGTCGGTTGTGGCTGATTTGGTTTAGCATAAAAAAGCCATTAGTTCAGTAGGCGCAGCGGCATCTTTTTATAGTTATCAATTATTCATTCATTAAAACCGTAAAAGCCCTCTACGCTATATAAAATAGCGTAGAGGGCTTTTTGATTTCCTAGGTAGCTTAAGCTTATGGTTCAAACCCATAATAAGCCTCATATGTGCATCAGTATGGGTACTGTTTAGACGTAGAAGTTTTTAGATTTTTTCAGCAATACATTTAGGAATGATGTCGGCAATATTAGCAAAATCAACTATTTCTATATAGTCCGCCCTATTTCTATATCTTCTGAAAGTCCTAAAAAACTCCATAAAAAAAGGCTTGCCGCATCGCTGGGAACAAGCCTGATTTAATATGTGGTGGGCCCAGTATCAACCATATTTAAATATTAACTTATTGATTTTAATGTCTTTATTCGTAAATATTTCTGCTTATACCAACGGTTATACCAACAATTGAATCGAATTATAGATTGATTTTCCAATCAATACTGCAGTAAGTTTGGTCTTAAAATTAATTGTTGTTTATTGTTAAATATAGGTAATATGCTAATTGCAGAATATAACTTATTCTAACTGTATCTTAATATCATTCAGATAATATGTGGGGAAGTAAAATACTAGGAAATCGTGTATATATTCTTACCCCACAGTGGCAAGCAGTTAGGAAGGTGTTTCCTATATTAGTGAGAATTCAATATTCCAACGTCCAGCTTCATTATATTCACCTTTAGCATTCAACTTAAAATATCGGTTTTTATTAGTATCTGAGGTTAGTTGATAGGTTACACCACATTGCGAGTTTAAGCATTGCGCGATAAAGGTACGATTGGTTGCTCTTGGTTCAAACCCCGATATTAATAGCGTCACCTAAGAAAAATAAATTTCATACTCCAGCCCTCTACACTATATAGATAATAGCATATAGAGCTTTTATAACTTATCAGAGTAAGGTTGATTCATGGCATATGCAGATATTGACGATATTTTAAACACCATAATATTGAGGAGTTTACTACCTAATAAGTTATAGTTTTAATAAGAACTTGATCTACTTGAGCGTTAACTATTTCTAGTATCTATCTCAATTTTGAGCATAGCTAGACTATAAAACTGACGACATCAGTGTATTTATAAAGATTCTAATGCTTGCTGGCATGCTTGAGCTAAATAAGGGTCAATACTGTCCTGTTTAAGCAGCCATTTAATATAGCCAGTACCTTCAGAGCTAGCAGCTAAATCTGCAATAGCCTCACCCTTGTGCTTACCAAAGCTTAAATGCGTGGGTATACGCGCCATTTCACTAAATTC
Organism: Psychrobacter sp. Sarcosine-02u-2; assembly: GCF_002836335.1. Lineage (NCBI taxonomy): Bacteria > Pseudomonadati > Pseudomonadota > Gammaproteobacteria > Moraxellales > Moraxellaceae > Psychrobacter > Psychrobacter sp. Sarcosine-02u-2. The sequence continues at coordinate 24,857 of NZ_PJBX01000121.1, forward strand.
ATATAAGCTTTCCACATCATTTATCTCATGACCTTGGCTATTAGCTAAATCAATCAGACTACCAAGCACCAGCTCAGTGAAGTAAATATCAGCAATGGCAGCATGTGCATCTCTTGCTTGAGCGCGCGCTATATAACGGTGAAAGTAATAGAGGAGGTATACTAGCTTATGACTCTCAAGCGTAGGAAGCAGGTAGTTAGCCATCGCATTAGTACATATCAGATTAGGAGTATGGGTCACGCCAGCATTTTTCAGAACGGTCATATCAAAATCAATATTATGACCAATCAAGTACTCAACACTGTTAGATAGTCTAAAATCAGTATGAGGCGGCTCATCTGCCACATCCTCATCACAGATATGTGATATTGCCATAGAGCCCAAGCTGATTTCTTTTAGAGGATTAAAGCGCTTCGCTCTTGGTGCTTGCAATACAGTCACCTTGGAAAGTACCCTAAGCATGCAAGATAGAACCTTAATATGTGGTTGCTCCAAATATGAGGTTACTCACTTTTCAAGATATTTCACCATTTAAAAATTATTATTACGTTTTTTAGTAAACGGCTAAACTCAAGCTTCAGAAATTGTTAATCTATTTCGGGCTTACTAATCGCGCGCCATAATATAATGAACAGCTCATCGAAGTTATCATTCAGAGGAGCTGGGTTTCTCCGTATAATATGCATTAATCCTAAGCGGCTAATAAAGCCTATAAACACATCAAATAAAGTAAATAAAGGCACCGTATCATTCAATATGCCTTGTTCCTGCCCATCTCTCAACACCTGTAAATAAGAATCAACTAACTCTTTATTATCATAAATGGCAATTTCGCGATAACGCGAAACTGGCACTGCTGTGGACAATACCATCATAGCATCTGGGCTTTTATCAATAAAATCGAAAAATACCCAAAGAGTTTTACGAAGGCGATCTTTAACACTATCAATACCTTGCAAATGATCAATCATACGGATCGCTAAACGTCCTAACACTCTATTTAAAATAGTGTAAATGATGGTTTGCTTGTCCCCAAAATAATTATACAAAGTTTTTAATGACATATTTGCTGCATTTGCTATCTGTATCATGCTCACTTCGGAGGGATCATGATTTGAAAATAACAACAGCACTGCTTTTTCAAGTTTGTTTAAGGTTGCTGGTCGCATAGCTGATATTGGTTTTAATTGTTTGTTCCTCAGTTTACTCTTCAAAGCCTTGCCTGCCATTTTCACATTCTCCAATTCATAGTTTGCATTTTGTTATCCTCTAATTTTTCTATTAGCCTGTATATAAATCGCCGATTGAACAAGTTTGCTATTTAGAAAAATATCTCCTGAATAAAGTATATG
>NZ_PJBX01000122.1:0-26016 GCF_002836335.1 Psychrobacter sp. Sarcosine-02u-2
GTAATAAGAAATAAGCAGAGGTGAATAAATTATGGAAGATAACCCGATACCAAAACAAATAGAAAGCCCGTCAAACCAAGTAAAAAACGAAACACCATGGTGGCAACGTTTTGCGGCAGGACTCAATGAGTTTTATCATGCGCCTTATCGCCAGACGATGGCACGCGCGGCACGTGATGAAGAAGACTTCTTTATGCTGCTGATGTTTGCAGAGAGCTTAGGCATTGATAATCCTGCTAGCTTTTATACCTTGGAGTTGCAGCCGTTATTTTTGGAAAATTTCCATGAATGGCATACGCGCATGGGGTTGGATAAATGCCCCTTTGACCACGTTGGTTGTTGTTAAGTCAACTGCTAGTTAGATTTATAAGAAAAAATGATAAAAAATGAATGAATTAAAATTGAGATAAAAATATGGCATTACACCCTCTACACGGATTAGTAGATCAACTATCGACCCAGCCTATTATCTTTATTGGCGGCAAGGGCGGTGTCGGTAAAACCACGACGGCTGCGGCACTTGCCAGCTATTATGCTAGCCAGCAAAAAAAGACCTTGATTGTCTCAACCGACCCAGCGCATAGCCTCGGTGATGTGTTAAATGTACGGCTCAATAATGAAAAAACTGCGATTACGCCGCATCTTGATGCCATTGAGCTCAACCCTGATGTCATCGTCGATGCGCATTTTGCTCAAGTTGAATCTACCATTAAATCTTATGCCAATCCAGATATGATGCCCAAAATCCGTGAGCACCTGCGTCTATCAAAGTCAGCGCCTGGCGCACAAGAAGCAGCCATGCTTGAATCTATGTGTCAGCATTTAATCACGGCTGCATATGCTGACTCTGATAAAAGGTATGAACATATCATATTTGATACCGCGCCCACTGGGCATACGTTGCGCTTACTCGTATTGCCAGAGATGATGGGCGCATGGACAGATGGGCTGCTAGCACAGCAGCGCCGACAGGCAAAATTACGCTCGGTCGCGAACCATCTAGATAGCCACAATCAAAAGAGCAGTCAAAAAGACATCAATAAAAAAGATGTGCCAAATCCGTTTGCCCAAAAAAAATCTGACCGCTGGGAGCAAGCGGTAGCCGTCCTAGAAAAACGCAAACAGCTGTTTCGACAAGCAGGGATATTGCTTCATGACCGTAGCCAAACAGCGATTGTATTGGTGATGACAGCCGACGTATTGCCATTAGCAGAAACCAAACGCGCTATCGAACAATTGGAAGAAAGTAAACTCACACCAGCCGCGATAGTCATCAATCAGCTGATAGCACCCACGCAGTCAGATGAATTTTGGCGTCTTCGTGCCGAGCGGCAACAGCAATTGCTGCAAGACATCGAAAAAAAATTTCCCAATTATCCACTGTATCCGATTTATTTACAGCAAACAGACGTACGCGGTACTGAAGCATTAAGTATGCTATTACGCCCCTCATCGTAAAGGTCGCTTGAAAGCCATATGTTTGAAAAATAAAAGAAACCGACCGTTAATACTTAACGCTCAGGCTTATATAACTGTAATTTACTTGCCAGCGACCACGCCATATCTGCACGTAGTAGCTGAGCCTGTTCAGATTTACCGCTACTAAGTGATGACCATTGCGGTTTGCCGCGAGCTTTTTTAAGCTCACTGGGTAATTTATGTGGCGGCCACGGCGTCACGACACTTTCTTCATTATCGTTACTTAGGTTGTCGTTATTTGAGATATCAGCATCGTTTTTTGCGCCGCTATATATCAGTTGGGTGGCATCGGTTGCTGCATGACCACGATGACACAGTGCGGTGAGCAAATCTATCGCTCGCGTGGCGAGTAAGGTTAGGGTGGCAGGGTCGATATATAAGCGCTTTACGCCAGTGATTTTATCAGCGATGCTACTGGTATTGGATAATAGCCCACCTGCGATACCACCGATGGCAGCGCCCAAACCTAACGTTGTACCGAGTGCCGCCGCATCAATGCCCAATCCTAATAATGCGCCCGCTGCTGCACCAGATGTCGTGCGAATACCATAGCTTTTGAGCAGTTCAGGGTCAAACGGGTCTTGCTGATAGGCTTGTAACTCAAGTGGCGTTGCTGCCACGGCGTTATCATAAAATTTATATAAGTTAAGCAGGCTGTTCTGCATTGCCCGTTCACTCTGCCTGACCGCTTCTTGCATTTGCGCAAGTACGGGCATTGGATCATCATCTTCACTAATTTCGCGCACAAATGAGGCAACATTTAATAAAAAATCGGCAATGATGATATTCGCCTCCTCATAGAGCTGCGCCCAGTTTTCTGTACGGCGTGCCATGAGTTGCTCAAGCATCTCAGAGTGAGTGAGCATGGTGGCAAGATTTTGCCATAAGCGCATCTCATCCTTAAACTCAAAAGCCACGGAATCAAAACGCGTTGAGATGTGCAAGTTACGTCTTGCGAGCATCGTCTGCCATGCGTCGATATTGGCATCTTGACTGTCAGTAAAGTTAAATACCGGCATAACAGGTATTGCAGCCCACGATAAAATAGCCAGCTCATCTTTATACTTACCGAGTACCGGCTCACGCGCATCGACAACATAGATGGCCATATCACTTGCCAGCAGCTGCCGAATCACTTTGGCTTCTTGGCTGTAGTCCTCATTGCTACCATTGCTAGTTAGCGCATCGCCGCCTTGGGCGATGTCGGCTGCTAAAAACTGCTGCAAGCGCTCAATACCGTCGCGGCGATTGGCAGTGTTGTCCTCTAGCCAATCCATTAACCCTGAAGCATCTTCTAAACCCGGTGTGTCATAAAGAACCACCAATACTTCGCCCGTTTGGCTGTCGGTCAATTTTGCTTGCTCGACATGGCGGGTGGTTGCTGCTTCGTTTTTCACTTCCCCAAAATAAACATCGCGTAGTAACGTGCGCAGTAGTGACGTTTTACCTGTATTGGTATGACCAACGACTGCTAATTTGAGCGCTTCGCCACTGGCAATGGTCTTTTTAGAGACATTATTATTAAAGGCAGTATTAACCGATAGCGCTTGATCATCTGACGCTGGTTTATCCAGCGATAGCTCTGTATCAGCATTCACATTTTCATTTTTAAAATCAGCTTCTGAGTCGCGTACGGGCTCATAGGCTTTATCGGCGAACAGGCCGACAGCTTTGGCATTATCTTGATGGTTGCTTTGATTATTATTGTCATTGTTCATAATAGAATCTTATTATTAATATTATTGAGTATCGGTATTAGAGTATCTAAACAAGCAAGCTAAACCAAGCCGATTTTTCGAGCGGCAAGGGCGGTCTGCCACTGCTGATAACGAACGTCCTGATTTTCTGAGCTTGGGATTTCTGAGTCTTGCTCTTGCTCGTTGGTGTTAGCGGTGTTGGCATCACCGAGCAGCTGTACAATAAGGCCGTCTGCGGCATGTTCGGCAATACGATCAAGTTTACGCAGTGTACCTCGGTCAGGTAAAGCCTTGCTATGTATACCTAGTAGCACTTGAACCGGATGGCTGTCCAAATAAGTCGTTAAGCGCTCCATATCATCACGGTCGTCAACAATACCGAAGTTCTCGACATTGCTAATGTTACTATTACTATGGCTACTTATGTCGGCATTCAGTCCTGATTGCCACCAATGATCCTGCTGTGATGGGTATTCAAGTAGAGCAACCAGTTTTTTACCAGTACTGACTGTCGCTTTTGGCGCGACAGGAGCGGGCGCTGCCTTAAAATCATCTTCATCGACCACATGACGCTGCCAAAAGTTTAGAATCTTTTGATAATACGGCTGCTTGATATCCAAACGCATTTTTTTACGGCGGAACATCAAGGCGCAAAATGTCCAAGCAATCGCCCTTGGTACAATGCCGTACATCAGCAAGCTACCGACCAATAAGCCTGCCCATTGCCGCGCCATCGATAATGGCATGGCATCCGTCACCAAACGACTCTGCACGATAGCAGCACTGTCCGGCACGGTAAATCCAACTTTGCTTGGTAACCAGCCGAGTATTTGAGTCAAAGTGATCAGCGCCTGATCAGAGAGTAATGTCGACTCCCAACTAAAGCTATACTGGCGCACAATCAACAAAAATATGATCGCAAGCAGCATACCAGTCAAGGTAGCGAGCCACAATTGATGGCTAAAGCGCCCCAGATACCAACGCATACCGCTGTGTTGTAATTGACGCTCGTACAAATCAACCGCCGCTTTGGTGACATCGTCCTTACCGCGTATCAGATAACTTGGACTCACAAAACTGGCAAACCAATTTGACGACTGCTTACCTTGATTAATCAAAGTCATGACTAGCCAGCCTAAGAGCATGATGGTATGAAACCCAAGCAGACAAACCAGCACATAAAAGAAGTTCACCACATTGGTCTGCAGCAAGGTAAACAGCCCCAAAAACCCCGAAATGCACCACAGCACACTCATAACCAGCATAATACCTTTGATGCGCCCATCAATTTTACCAAGCACACGTGCCAGCGCACCGTTACTATCGATACGCGAGGCGCGGCGATGCAACTTTTGAATGGGCTTCCCATCCTCACTTTGCAGCTTTTCTGTGATAAGTAGCGGGTCAGTGGCAAAGACATGCTGCTGCGTCTCAAGCGTTCGTACCAGCTCAGTCAATTGGTCTTGGGGCGATAGCATAGGGCGATGACATCCGTATAAAGGCGTTGGTTAAATTTAAAAGGTTAAGATTAAAGGTTAACGGCAGTTAGACATCTCAATTGATAGATGTCGAGTATTTACCCGTCAGTGATTATTGTAGCCTATATAGAATAGCGATAACTTCTATTATTCTTAGCGTTTTAGCATAGTAAATGTAAAGTAAATACGCCAAAATGAATGCAAGAATGCATATATATGATAATAAGGAGTGCTTTGTGAATCAAAAAAACTATTTAATCATTGGCGCTAGCGGTGGTATCGGCAAAGCGATGGTTAAACAGCTGATAGAGATGAGTGCTAATAATAAAAGCAGTGGAAAAATATTTGCCACTTATCATACAAATCAGCCTGACTTTGCAGCCGATAATTTGTATTGGTTACCGATGGATGTCAGCGATGAGAAAAGTATCGAGCAAGCCATTGCTGATATTAAGCAGCAAACCACTCATATTGATTGGGCGATTAATTGTGTGGGGCTATTGCATACGCCGCATAATCAACCAGAAAAAGCACTACGACAACTGGAGACGGACTTCTTTTTGCAAAATATGCAGATTAACGCCTTAGCCAGCTTGCTCATTGCCAAGCATATCAAGCCACTACTGGCTAAAGCTGAGCGCAGTACAAACGCACCGGCGATTTTTGCGACCATATCGGCTCGGGTTGGTAGTATCGGTGACAATGAGCTTGGCGGTTGGTACAGCTACCGTATGAGTAAAGCGGCACTGAATATGGGTATGAAAAATTTGAGCATTGAATGGAGTCGGTCGCTAAAGGATGTTTGCGTGGTCGTCATGCAACCAGGCACCGTCGATACCCAGTTGTCATCACCTTTTCAGGGCAATGTGGCTGACGAAAAATTGTTCTCGCCAGCTTATAGCGCTCAGTGTTTACTAGAAGTACTTGATAGCATGACTGCCGCCCAATCTGGCAGTTTTGTCGATTGGGCAGGTGAGTCGATAGCTTGGTAAAAGGCTGGTAAAAAATTGGTAAAAACACGATTCATAAAAACAAAAACGCGCTGAACTATTTATACGCTTTAACATTAATTAGCGACAAATAAATCCATAAACTCATTAACCGGGGTTTGCTCTAAGTGCTTTTGATCATCACACAAGGCAAAGATATCCGTGCAGCGACTGTCAATAAAGCGCGTTGCCAAGCTTGCTCGGAACTTCGCTTCTAATACGGGGATACCTTCTGCGCGGCGGCGCTTATGACCAATCGGGTATTCGACAGCGACTTTATCGGTACTGCTGCCATCTTTAAAGAATATCTGAATGGCATTGGCAATCGAGCGTTTATTTGGATCATGATAATCTTTTGAATAATTGGAATCTTCGACGACCACCATCTTACGGCGCAGCCCATCAATCAAAATATGATGCTGCTCGTGATAATCATCTTCATAGTTCTCTGCCATCAAGTCGCCCGTCAATAAAGGCACGGCAACCATATATTGCAAACAATGATCGCGATCGGCAGGATTGGCAAGTGCGCCTTCTTTGGAGATAATTCGAATCGCTGAATCATGCGTGGTCAGGACAATTTTTTCAATATCATCGATTCTATCATCAACCATAGGATGCAAAATAACCGCTGCTTCACAGGCGGTCTGGGCATGAAATTCGGCAGGAAAGCTTATCTTAAATAAAATATTTTCCATCACATAGCTACCAAACTCGCGCTGAAAGGTAAAACGGCGCTCGCCTGCAGGTTTGAGTGCCAAGTCTTTATTGGTATGGCTGAACAACACATCATAAAAGCCCCATTGCGGCGCGGTTAATGCGCCCGGAATGCCCATTTCGCCGCGGCGGGTGATATCGACCAAGCGTACCGCACGACTGGTGGCATCACCTGCCGCCCATGACTTACGGCTACCAGCATTTGGTGCATGACGATAGGTGCGCAGCGCTTGACCATCGACAATCGCTTGCGAGATGGCCGCCATGATGCGTTCGCGTGGTAATTTATAGAGTTTAGCAACCACTGCTGTTGAGGCGAGTTTGACGAGGAACACATGGTCTAGACCCACGCGGTTAAATGAATTGTCTAAAGCAAGCACGCCTTGAATCTCATGCGCCATAATCATCGCTTCTAAAACGTCGCGCATGGTGAGTGGTGCTTTATTTTGGCTGACGTTTTGCTGACTGATATAGTCCGCTACTGCTAAAATTCCGCCTAAGTTGTCCGAAGGATGGCCCCATTCGGCCGCAAGCCACGTATCATTATAATCAAGCCAGCGCACCATACAGCCAATATCAAAAGCGGCTTTAATGGGGTCGAGTCTATGAGGCGTACCAGGGACGCGCGCCCCGTTAGGAGTGATTTGATCGGCGCAATCGGGTCCGAGGTGTTTGGTACATTCAGGAAAACGCAGTGCCAGCAGTCCGCAGCCTAGGGTGTCCATCAGACAGTGGCGAGCAGTATTCCAAGCATCGGCACTATTGGGCGAGTCGTTATCGATAGAGTAATTGAGCACATAGTCGGCGATTTTTTGAATTTCATCGTCATACTCTGGACGGATATTGCTTTCTACCGTAGCGTTTTGAGTCGTAGACATAGTCGTTACCTCTTCCTTGAGTCCAATATTTGAGCGATTGATAAGCGACATGATTTATCAATCAGTGATGCATCAAAAATAACATACTCAATATCGAACAACAGTGAAGTCGTGTAAGACTGTTTAATGGTTTAATGGTTTAATGGTTTAATGGTTTAAACCATGAGATAAACCAAACCGATAATAAATAAAAGCGCCAGTATTAGTAGCAAAAAACTGAGAATACTACTCACCATCCCTGAGCTTTGTTTTTTCACTTTCACTTTTTTAATGACAGGTAAAACCATGATGACATGCTCGATACCGTCCTCAAGATAGCGTTCACCTTCAACAATAAATCCAAGTGATTCGTAAAAGTTTAGCAAATAAGTCTGGGCGGAGATGATGATGGTTTTTTTACCATACTTTTTGCGGCAGTATTTGATGGCTTCAAGCATCATTTGACGGGCAACGCCATAGCCGCGATGCTCTGCTAACACTAAAACCCTGCCAATCGCCGGTATCGGATCTGATGGATTAACCGAGGATCTTTTTTGATTAAATTGCGGCGGAATGATGCGGCAATAGCCAATCAAGGCTTCATTTTGATGGGCGACCAGATGCAGACAATCAAAATCGACCTCGTCCATATCTTGATACGGACAGTTTTGCTCGACCACAAATACTTGTGAGCGGGCTTTTAAAATATGGTAAACATCAACGGTGGTCAGCTCATCAAAGGTTTTTATAGAGAATTCACAGGTCATAGTCAAATAGCTTCTAACGATTTAAAGGGCTTTTATAACGTATTAAAGACTGAGCATTATAACGATTTTGCCCTGCATTAACTATTTAAGGTTTGACTGATTTTATCTAAATTCAAACTATCGGACATGGCATTGAATATCTCATAGTATTTACCGTGATTGGCATAAAGCTCTTCATGCGTGCCAGTCTCCATCACACGGCCATTTTCAATCACCACCAAGTCATCAGCATCAATAATTTGCGAGATATTGTGCGAGACAATAATCACCGTACGGTCTTTTTTAATTAAATCTAGACTGTGCTTAATCTGCTGGGTGGCAATAGCATCAAGACTGGCCGTTGGTTCATCCAAAAATACAATCGGTGGGTTTTTTAAAAACATCCGTGCCAGCGCGATACGCTGCTGCTGACCGCCAGAGAGCAGTTTGGCTTCACTGTCATAACCTTCAGGCATACCAACGACTTGCTCATGAATAGAGGCTTGTTTAGCCGCGTCGATAATCTCCTCATCAGTGGCATCCATCGCCCCGTAACGAATGTTGTCGGCGATCGTCCCTGAGAAAATATGGTTCTTTTGTAGCACCAAGCCGATTTGCTCACGCAAGTCATGGGTGCTGTAGTCCTCTAAATTGCGTCCATCGAGACAAATGGTGCCGCTACTTGGGTCATAGAATTTGACCAATAAATTAATAATCGTGCTTTTACCTGCGCCACTTAATCCGACCAAAGCGGTGATACGATTGGGATGAATATTAAAGCTCACATCATGCAGCGCCTGCTTGCCATTGGGGTAGGAGAAATTAACATCTTTTAGCTCAATATGACCTTTTAAATCGGTACATTTGACTTTGCCTTCGTTTTCAATTGCTTGATCGTCATCCAAGATATCAAAAAAACCTTCGGCATAGGTGAGGGCATTATTAATTTGGTCGTAAATACGGTGCAATTCGCGAATGGGAGCGGCGACGTTTTGAAATAGTAGGATATGGAACATAATCGCGCCAATGGTCATCTGTCCGTTGAGCACAAAATATGAGGTCAAAACAATAATCGCCACCACGCCGATTTGCTCGATAAAGGTTTTGCCAGCGTTATACATAAACGCAATACTGCGAATACGTAGCTGATTGGCGGTCATATCCTTTTGGATGTCCCAGTGCTTACCGGACTCAATCGGCTCGCGCACAAAGGATTTAATCACTGTGATAGAGTCAATAATCGAAATCACCAAGCCGCTTTTGGTCTCGCGGTATTGGCGCATTTGTTTGCGAAACCCTTGCAAACGGTTGGCTTGTTTTTGACTGACAAAAAAGTAAATCGGCACGATAATCAGACCGACCATACCGACCCAAAAATTGGCATTAAACATAATGATTAATGACACGATAGCACTGGCAAACAGCGGCAGCATGTCAATAAAGAAGTTTTGTACCAATTGCGTGAGACTACTGACCCCCAAATCAATGCGGGTTTGCAGCTTACCGCTGGCGTTCTCGTCGCTGGTATAAAACGCCATTTTGTAAGACAAAATACGGTCAACCACCTTTTGTGACAAATCACGCGATAAGTTAATACGAGTACGCTCACCAAAATAGCGCTGACCAAAGGTGATGATGACGTTTAGTATCTCTTTCACCAATAAAATCACACTAATGAGCGTCAGTAATTTTATGCCTTCTACCCATGGGTCGGGCAAATCGACAATATTGGTTAAGGTATCAATGGTATATTGCAAGACAAAGGCGTTCACCTGTGCGGTAAATGACCCAAGCACTGTCAATATTAAGGTTAATAAGAAAAGCCCGCGATAGGGTCTGGCAAACTCTCCGAGCCTTTTTAGAATCGACCACAACAAAGCCCCCCGTTCCTTTTTTTTGGTGGGCGGCTTGATGTCTAAAGGAACACGGCGTGGCGGAGTACTCATAGGGTTAAGGCGCTATTTAATTTGATATTGGCATTTATTTACTGCTTATTATTCATAATAATAAGCGACCACCAGTATAAAGACTTTAAGCAGCATCTTAAACCTTGTTACTTTTAAGTTTCTTTTAAGTTTCTTTTAAGTTCGTTTCCTAAAAATTGTCGTTATTAAAAAGCATCCGCTGGTACAAAAACTTCACCAACCATAATACGGCGAGCAGAGCGGCTCATGGAGACTTTTTTCGCTTGCCAGCGTCCGTTCACGCGTTCGGTTTTACCACCGACGAGTAGCGTTCCTGATGGATGCCCAAAGCGCACTTCACCTAATTCACTACCGCCAGCAGCCTCATTGACCAATGTACCTTGCGTCGTTGCTGCTGCGGCAATCGCCACCGCTGCCGTACCCATCATCGCATGATGTAATTGTCCCATACTCATCGCGCGTACGACCAAATCAATATCTGCTGCATCAACGGCTTTGCCACTGGATGCGCTGTAACTTTGTGCGGCAGCTACCCAAGCAAGTTTTGGCATGTGCTGACTGGTTTGTGCGTCAGACTCATCTTTGAATAATCCCATCGCCACACCGCCACGCGCGCGGATTGCCTCTAACTTAGCTAAGGTTTCGCTATTACTGATGTCGCCTTGCAGCTCAGTACCGGTAAAGCCCAAATCCTCGCTTTTCATAAAGATAGTTGGAATACCGGCACTGATAAAGGTAGCTTTGACGCTATCGGTATTTAAACCACAGCCAGACACATCAAAATCATCGATTAGGTTGCCCGTGGGGAACATATCGCTTGATGAATCTACCGGGTCGATAAATTCAATTTTGACCTCAGCGGCAGGGAAGGTCACACCGTCTAATTCAAAATCGCCGGTTTCTTGGACTTGTACCTTGCCTTGTGCATCTAAGTAAACAGGCACATGAGCGATAATGGTTTTACCGATATTCTCTTGCCAAATGCGGACTTCGCAAATGCCACTCTCACTACTGTCATCAATACTATTAGTAACTTTATCAGCATCAACTAAGCCCATATTAATCGCACAAGCACCAACAGCCGCGGTCAAATTACCACAATTACCTGCCCAATCTATCATAGGTTTGGAGATATTGACTTGTCCAAACAGGTAGTTCACATCGTGATCTGCTTGTTTAGCTTTAGACAAAATCACCGTCTTTGAAGTGCTAGAGCTACCATTTCCCAAGCCGTCAATTTGCTTACCATAAGGGTCGGGGCTGCCAATAACTCGTAATAAAAAGTTATCACGCGACTTACCGGCCACTTGGCAGCGCTCTGGTAAATCAGATAGTTTAAAGAAAGTGCCTTTTGAGGTGCCACCACGCATATAAGTAGCGGAGACAGAGATTTGTGGGGCGAATTTTGGTGTGTTTTCTAAAGTTGATTGGGTCATTTCTTATTCCTTATATCTGTTTATGAGGATGAGAGTCGTTAATACACTATTTTTGTGGTAAAATGCCACAAGGATTAATATTTTGAATATGGAGAAAGTTATGTCCACTGCAAGCATACGTCTTAACAAGGCGCTGGTTGATAAAGCCTATGCGATATCTAAAGCACAACATCGTACCCCGCCAAAGCAAATAGAGCATTGGGCTACCATTGGACAAATTATGGAAGACAACCCTGATCTGTCTTACGAATTTGTTCGTCAGCTTTTGATTGCGCAAGCAGAAGTTGATGCTGGTATGGTTGAACCCTACGAATTTGGATAGTTCATTTTGGATAAACAATGACTCAGTCTTTAAGTATTATTCAATCGCATAGTTTTAAAAAAGCCGTTAAAAAATTGCACAATAATCAGAAAGCTGATTTAGATGATGCTGTACGTGCCATCATTGACCATCCTGATATAGGTGTGCAAAAAGTAGGTGACTTATCGTCCGTACGAATTTATAAGTTTAAAATGCTAAAGCAGTTAACATTATTGGCTTATCAAATCGATGATGGTCAACTTGTCCTTACCTTGTTAATGTTTGGCCCACATGAAAACTTTTATCGGAATGTTAAATTAATACTTTAATGCTCGTTATAAAGCACTAGGCTCATTATTTTTCATATCCAAAGATTAAAAAACCGATGCCGTATAATTTATACAACATCGGCTCTTTGATTACTCAAAATTCATGCGGATTACGCAATATCTAACGTGCCATCGATAAACTCTTTGGCAAAGCGTTGTAGCATACCGCCAGCGTTATACATTTTCACCTCATCAGCGGTATCTAAACGGCAGATAACGGGTGCTTTATTAACGCTGCCGTCTTTACGGTGAATCACGAGCGTCATCTCACCACGAGCAGATACTTCGCCTTCGATATCGAATATTTCAGTACCATCGATATTTAAGGTATTGCGATTGACCCCTTCTTTAAACTGCAAGGGGAGCGCGCCCATACCGACCAAGTTTTGACGATGGATACGCTCAAAATCTTCTGCAACCACGACTTCAACGCCAGCCAGACGTACACCTTTGGCAGCCCAGTCACGGCTTGAGCCTTGACCATAGCCGTCACCGGCGATGATGATCAGCGGTTGCTCGCGGTTCATATAGGTTTCAATCGCTTCCCACATGCGCATGACCTGACCTTCTGGCTCGACTCGGGCTAATGAGCCTTGGATGACTTCACCTTTCTCGTCACGTACCATCTCATTGAGCAATTTAGGGTTGGCAAAGGTCGCACGCTGGGCGGTTAAATGGTCGCCGCGATGGGTGGCATAAGAGTTATAGTCTTCCGCAGGCAGACCCATGGTATCAAGGTACTCGCCAGCGGCCGAATCGCCCAAAATCGCGTTAGACGGTGATAAATGGTCAGTAGTGATATTGTCACCAAGTACCGCCAGTGGACGCATACCTTTTAGCTTATTCATTGCCGCCATTTTGCCTTCCCAATACGGCGGACGACGGATATAAGTGGTCATCTCGCGCCAGTCATAAAGTGGGCTTAGCGCTTTGCCGGTGTCTTTTTTGGCTTCATCAAACATTGGGATATACACGGCATTAAATTGCTCAGGCTTCACGGCTGCCGCGACGATAGCATCAACTTCATCGTCATCAAACCAGATGTCTTTTAAATACACGTCATTGCCATCCGTGTCTTTACCTAATGAGTCTTTTTCGATATCAAAGCGAATGTTACCGGCGATAGCGTAGGCAATCACTAATGGCGGTGACGCTAAAAACGCTTGCTTAGCATACGGGTGGATACGACCATCAAAGTTACGGTTGCCAGATAGTACCGCGGTGGTAAATAGGTCACGGTCGATGATTTCTTGTTGGATATCAGGATCTAGCGCGCCACTCATACCGTTACAGGTAGTACAAGCAAAGCCAACCACGTCAAAGCCAATCTCTTGTAGCTCTGGCATCAGGCCAGCTTCTTCTAGGTACATTTTGACCGTTTTTGAGCCGGGTGCTAAAGATGATTTCACCCAAGGCTTACGCAATAAGCCTTTTTTATTAGCATTACGCGCAACCAGACCAGCAGCAACCATATTGCGCGGGTTAGACGTATTGGTACAGCTGGTAATCGCGGCGATAATCACGGCGCCATCTGGCATTAAGCCATCTTTTGGTTCAGGTAATTTGTCACCTTCACCGTGAGCAATGCCTTTCGCAACCAAGTCTGTGGTTGAAACGCGCGCATGCGGACGCGAAGGACCTGCCATGTTACGAACGACTTTTGATAAATCAAACTCAAGAACGCGTGGATAAATGGCATTTTCCATACCGTCAGCCCACAGACCGGTTTGCTTAGCATACTGCTCAACCAGTTTGATTTGTTCTTCACTACGGCCCGTTAGACGCAAATAATCGATGGTTTGCTCATCGATATAGAACATCGCGGCGGTTGCGCCATATTCTGGGGTCATGTTTGAGATAGACGCACGATCACCAACGCTTAATTGGCGTGCCCCTTCACCGAAGAATTCGATATAAGTAGAGACTACGCCTGCATCACGCAAGAACTCGGTCATTGCCAATACTAAGTCCGTACCAGTAATGCCTTTTTGCAATTTGCCCGTTAACTTAACACCAACATAATCTGGCAGGCGCATATAAGATGGATTACCTAGCATGACGCTTTCGGCTTCAAGCCCGCCAACACCGATTGAAATCACACCTAAAGCATCAACCATCGGCGTGTGGCTATCGGTACCGACCAAGGTATCGGCAAACGCCACTTGTTCACCGGCTTTGTTTTGAACCACCTGAACCACAGGCGACATTTTCTCTAGGTTGATTTGATGCATGATGCCGTTACCAGGCGGTACCACGTTGACGTTATCAAAGGCGTACTGGCACCAGTTGATAAAGTGAAAACGGTCATCGTTACGGCGCTCTTCGATGGCGCGGTTTTTCTCAAAAGCGTTTTCTTCAAAGCCTGCATGCTCAACGGCTAGTGAATGGTCGACAATAAGCTGAGTCGGTACGATAGGGTTTACTTTTGATGGATCACCGCCTTGCTCGGCGATGGCATCACGTAGACCTGCCAAGTCAACAAACGCGGTCTGACCTAAAATATCATGGCAAACGACACGGGCAGGGTACCAAGGAAAATCGAGGTCTTGCTTGCCTTCAATATGCTGCTTAAGCGCTGCGGTTAAGTCTTCTGGTGGGCAGCGGCGTACCAAGTTTTCACACAATACTTTTGAGCAGAACGGTAGTTTGTCATAGGCGCCAGCTTCGATATTTTCAATCGCTTCACGGGCGTCAAAGTAATACAAATCGGTATCGGCTAATGGCTTTTTAAATTGTTCATTCATCGGTTGTACGAGGGCATTGTCCATAAGTCACCTTTGGCTGTTGGCTGGTTGCAATGAGGCTAAAAAGGGGTAAATTTTTTTAGTAAAAGCGTCAAAATAAAATCAGACTTTGCTAAAAAAACTTTTAAGCGTTAATTTTTTAAACATTGAAGGTAGGGAGTTGTAAGGCGTGTCTTCAGCTGTTTTACTAAAAATGAAGATGAAGCACACCCTACAAACATATTGTTTTAAGAAAAATTATTATTTCAAGACGAGTTAACGCGCACTCATCTCTGGTACTGGGCGCAATTCTTCACCAGTATATTCGGCACTTGGGCGAATGATACGGTTGTTAGCGCGTTGCTCAAACACGTGAGCGGCCCAACCAGTTAAGCGTGAGCAAACAAAGATTGGCGTGAATAGTTTGGTTGGAATACCCATAAAGTGATAGGCAGAGGCATGGAAGAAATCGGCATTACAGAACAGCTTTTTCTCACGCCACATCACTTCTTCGCAGCGTACCGATACTGGGTATAGCACAGTATCACCAACGTCAGCGGCTAACTTCTCAGACCAGCCTTTAATCACCACGTTCCGTGGATCTGATTCGCTATAGATGGCATGACCAAAGCCCATGATTTTGTCTTTTCGCGCCAGCATCGCCATCATCTCTTCTTCGGCTTCATCTGGTGAGCTAAAGCCTTCAATCATATCCATCGCCGCTTCATTGGCGCCGCCATGTAAGTGACCACGTAACGAGCCAATCGCGCCAGTGATACAAGAGTGGATATCAGATAGGGTAGAGGCACAAACACGCGCGGTAAAGGTTGAGGCGTTAAACTCATGCTCAGCATAAAGAATAAGTGAGACGTTCATCACCTTAGTATGAAGCTCGTTTGGTTTTTCACCTTTAAGCAGATGTAAGAAGTGACCGCCAATCGTATCATCATCGGTTTCGGTTTCGATACGCACATTGTCGTGGGTAAAGCGGTACCAGTAATTGATGATTGATGGGAATACCGCCAGCATGCGGTCGGTTTTATCGTTCTGTTGTGAGAAGTCAGTTTCCATCTCAAGGTTACCAAGCATTGAGCAGCCGGTACGCAATACATCCATCGGATGGGCGTCCGCAGGAATACGCTCAAGGACGTCCTTTAATGCTTGAGGTAAGCCGCGTAAACCTTTCAATTTAGTCTGATAAGCATCAAGCTCACTTTGGGTTGGCAAGTTGCCATAAAGTAGCAAATAAGCCACTTCTTCAAAGACGCATTTATCGGCCAACTCTGACACATCATAACCGCGATAAGTCAGCCCTGAGCCTGATTTACCGACCGTCGATAGTGCTGTCTTGCCAGCGACCTGACCACGTAGACCTGCGCCTGACAATACTTTTGTTGATTGGTTCTGTGCTGCCATGTTAAATTCCTTTTGTTGGTAGCTCTTTTTGAGTTGAAAAATAAAGATGACTAAAAGTGAATAAGCAAAACTAAAGGTAGATGATTTTGCTTATGATTGACTTAATGCTTATTTACTATTGGCAAACAACTTATCTAGCGTTTGCTCAAACTCATGATAGTTTAAGAAGTCATAAAGCTCCATACGCGTTTGCATGGTGTCGACGACTTTTTCTTGCGTACCATCATCAAGCAGATGCTGATAAACGTTTAGTGCCGCTTTGTTCATCGCACGAAACGCTGATAAGGGATACAGTACCATATCAACCCCAACGCCATATAACTGCTCAGTGGTATAAAGGTCAGTTTGACCAAACTCAGTCATATTGGCAAGCACTGGAATATCAAGCACATCAGTAAATTTGCGATACATCTCAATATCAGTCAATGCTTCGGCAAAAATCATGTCAGCACCAGCCTCTTGGAAAGCAACGGCGCGCTCAACCGCTGCATCAAGCCCTTCAACAGATAGGGCGTCTGTACGAGCCATGACCACAAAGTCTTTGTCTGTTTTGGCATCAAGTGCCGCTTTTAAACGATCAACCATCTCAGAGATACTAACGATTTCTTTATTTGGGCGATGACCACAGCGTTTTTGCGCCACTTGGTCTTCGATATGCACCGCTGCAACGCCGGCTTTTTCCATTTTTTTAATGGTTTGAGCGATATTGAAGGCACCGCCGAAGCCAGTGTCGATATCGACCAATAGCGGCGTCTCAACTGCATCAGTAATACGGCGTGCGTCTTCTAAGACATTATCAAGGCTGGTCATCCCTAGATCAGGCAGACCAAATGAGGCATTGGCCACGCCCGCACCTGAGAGATATAGCGCTTGATGACCGACTTGGGTTGCCATCATCGCCGTATAAGCGTTGATCGCGCCGACAATTTGTAATGGTTGGTTGTTATCGTTTTTTTGTTTTATTGCACTGCGAAAGCGAGCGCCAGCTGAAGAGGTCATATCGTCGTCCTTACGTGGAGGGTAATCTTATCGTGTGATGAAGGATAAAATTGTTGTGCTTGATTATACCCAATTATCCATGACTGCAAAGCGGTGTTTCTCAAGCTTATATTAAATTTACTTTAAACAGTGATTACTTATATTAAATATATTCAATTGTAGAATAGTAATATCCATTTTTTAAACCTTTATCATAATAGTTATTCATATTACTAAAGTCGTCATCTTTACCATATTAATTAATTTACATTTAGTTACAAATAGCTGGGTTTTTTGTCAGTCAACTCTTAAAAAAAATAATCACTTAACAATGAAAAGCCCTCATAGCAGGGCTAAAAGGGCTTTTTTTACTTCTATCATAGAATCTTAATGGTAAATATTGCTTAACCAATAAATCCTGCAAGGTTAGCAAGGAACAAGAGCGCAAAACCTGTCAAGAATATCAACCCTGCAATCGATAAGGCATTCATACCCATTGATAGTTTTTTATGGTTTTTAACCAATGAATAATTAAGCCAACCAAAAATAGGCGCCGAGACAAACGCCGATATCATCGCAAACTTAAGCATCACCCCTAATTGTCCGGTAAAGAAAGTGATAATCACCAATCCGCCACCAATCGCATAAGTGGTCCAAAAAGCGATTTGTTTTTTATTAATCTCACTTTGACCTTTAATCAAACGCCAGCATTCGGCATTGGCGCGGCCGTAACCATCAGCGCAGGTAATCGTGGTGCCAAACATGCACATAAAGGCGACGAAGGCGACCAGTAGGCGTGACCATTCGCCAATGGTGGCGGTATACATGTTAATCAGCTGATTGATATAAGCGCCGCCGACCAGTTCAATCTCTTGACCCGAGCCATATTGTACGAACACACCTAACGCTAAGAAAAACAGCGCTAAAATAGCCGACACTGCGTAACCAACGTTAAAGTCTAACAAACCTTGGCGGTGAGTGGTGTTGTCGGTTTTTCTTTTGGCTGACGTCCACATCGAGGTAATCGCTGCAAACTCAAGTGGCGCTGGCATCCAGCCCATCAGTGCGACAATGAAACCCAAGGTCGCAAGATTCCAAGGAGATGCGGCGACAAAATCTGTCACCATAACCGTTGGCTTGCCAGCGGCAATGACCACCGCGGCGACCGTTGCTGTGGTCAGGGCAATCATAATCCACTTGGTCACGCCATCGAGCAGCTTATAGTGACCAGCAATCAAGAAGAACCATGATACTGCTACGATAATCATCGACAAGCTCATGGTTGAGAGCTGAACAGAGGCGGGCAGCATAAAACCTAAGATAACCGCTGCTATTAGGGACACCGCACCCGTACTAATCACCGCTGATAGGATGGAGAGAATAAAGTAAATCCAAAGATAGGCCTTTGAGCGTTTGGCATAGCCTGCGATCAAACTCTCGCCCGTATCATAAACATAATCGGTGCCGAAGCGAAAAAACGGATATTTAAAGACGTTGGCTAAAATAATCATAATCGCCAGCTGCCAGCCATATAGCGCGCCCGCCTGCGTCGATGAAATCAGATGCGAACCACCGATAGCAGCAGTCGCCATTAATATACCGGGGCCAAAAATCCGCCAGCTAAATCCTTCTTGCTGGGGAACAGCGTGCCCAGTTGCGCCATCGTCGGTGGCGCTTGGAGTGTTGAGTGGTTGTGTGGTCATGAATACCTCGAAATGGTTAAAACGGCAAAACATCACTTACCTGTGTCAGTTTGCCAGTGATCATGAGAGAAACGGTTTATACAATATATAGCAGTTAAACTATAAACATAAAACGATTCATCTTGTATCGACTTTAGCATACTGCTGCTGAGCAAGATAAGGATTATTTTAATTATTATTACTAATAGTTTGCATACCTATTCTTGATGGTTAGCATAATAATTTATGAATATCAAGGGTTAGCGCCAAGTTTTTTTTGCCGGTTCTTTATACCACAATACGCTGCCGATAGCTGCCATTTCGCACGATTTAGAGTGCTTCACGGTACTTTCGTGCACTTTACCCTTGCGAGGTAAAACTTTGCTTACGATAAGTGATACCACGGCGCTCATAGACTTGATAAATCGCGCTAAGCAAGTCGGGGATTTTTGGATGGATAAAGTCTTTAAGGGTATGCAGGTAGATAGGAGAGGTGGCATTTTCATGCAATAGGCGACGATAAACGATCTGCTCGGTACGCACCGTTTTTAGGCTGGCAGGGACTAAAGTAATGCCTTCGCCCGCGGCAACCAAACCGAGCGCCACTTGTAAATCACTGACGGTGGTGGTCATAAATGGTGAAATACCATATTGGGCAAATAAATGCAGCAAAGGCTCAGTGACTGGCTCAAAAGAAGGCTGATCGTTAGAAGACTTAATAGGTATCGCGGTCGTCGAAATAGGCAGATGGGTTTGATGGTATAAAATCAAGCGGTTATTTGCCAAGTCAATCAGACGCTGCTCATCGCTATCGGCGAGCGGATGTGCTTTAGGCAGTGCTACCAGATAACGCTCATGCCGCAATAGTATTTGCTGAATCCACGGATCTTGATGCGCAAAACGCCCAAAGCCAATATCAATATCACCGCTTTTTAAGGCGTGAATTTGCTGATAGGAACTGATGTCCTTGAGATTGACCTCAATATCAGGATGAGACTGCTTTAGCTTGGCGATAACCTCAGGTAATAGCCCGTACAGCACCGATGGTACAAAGCCAATATTTAAAGCCGCACTTGGCGCCGATAAGCGCTGGGTCATACTGGTGACGGTATCAATCTCTGTCAGAATGGTGCTGATTTTATCGTAAAAAAATGCACCCGCTTCGGTCAGGTGGAGCGGTCTATGATAGCGGTCGATTAATTCTACGCCCATATCGGTTTCAAGTTGCTTGAGCAACCGGCTAAGCGTCGGCTGTGACAACCCCGTCTTGCTAGTAGCGGCGCTAAAGCTTTTAAGATCAGCGATAGCGATAAAGGCATTGAGCTGTTTTAGATCCATATGATGATACTCACCTGTTTATGACGCTCATTTAATCAGATATGTTAGCTATTTTATGTAAATAGCAGCGACCCAGCTAAAATTATACTTGAAGGATAGGGAGTGACACACTATATTGTGTGGCAACGATAGTGTTACAATTTAGCAAACAATTGATGTAAATTAGTTATATAGATAAAACGTAAAAAATCATTTATACCTTAATTTTAGCAATCATCTAATTTTTGTGGCATTCACTGTTCTGGTATCTCTTCATGAGCGACAAAAAAAGCAAGAAAAGCACTGATCTAGAGGCAAATTTGGCTAAAATCGCTAATGCTAAGCCGCGTAGACGCTCGCGTAAAAACGATATCTATGAGCGCTTTATCACGCGTGTCGAAAATGTGGACAGCAATGACAATGAAGATGGCGAACAAGCCAGTAGTATTAGCGGCAACGGCAACGGCAGGCTCGCACTGCTAAAAAACGCTGATAAACTGTCCTCATACGAGCCTTTGAGCGCAGCAGAGCTAGAATTGTTCGCCAGCCAGCAAGAGGATTTTCAACCAGAGAGCAGCCTACAGCGAACGAGCAGTAAAAGTACCGGCGTTCATTTGAATTTCTTTGATGAAGATGAGCGTCTAGAGGTAAGTGGTACAGCAAGCAATGAAGCTGACCTACCTCATGATGCTATGGTAAAAGAAAAAGCCTCCTTTTCCAGTACAGACTCTTTAGATGATGCCAAGCACATTTCTAAAAACCATTCTAAAAACGATGAAAACATTCAAGATCATGATTCTAAAAGTACTAATGAGAACATAGATAACGACGGTTTGGTAGTACAAAGTCCAACCGCATTTACCCTCTCAAAAAATAAAAAGCTGGCAAGTAGCAAAAAACCGCTCATTATTGGCATGATAGTGGGCTCATTATTCATTGCTGCGGTGGTACTGGCCCTTATTTTTACGGGGGCCTTATCAACGTCAACCAAAGCGCCTGCACCTGTATCTAAGGTGGTGGCATCTGATAACGCTGGCACGTCGAACGGTAGCAATAACAGCGAGAGTAATACCATAAATACAGCAAACAATAGTGCCTATAGCAGCAATCAATCGACGGTAGATACCCAGCCCAATATAGCAAACACTGACGTCAAAGGGGCTAATAATAAACAAGCCGCTGCTATCAATGATTCAGAAGATGAATCGACGCCTGAGCCTGTGATCACATACGAGGACTTTAGACAAGAGTCGCAAAGTACCTTGTATCGTGAGACTAATGACTAAGCTGAGATAAAAGGGGGTTTGGTCAACAAGTTTGTGTTTTGATACCGTTTATCTGTTAATTCTTACGCTCATCCTAAAAATCATTGCACAATCTTCACCGTATTTGCCGCAAAAAACGCTAACCATAGACGGCGGCCTTCATCATTAAAGCGCCGTACCGTATCAAAACACTGTTGCCGTGCCGTCTCATCTACTAAAGGCGCAGGTAATAATGGGTCAAATATCACACTGCGGATAGCGGCATCGCCAAGCATAAATACCTCGCGCAAAGCCGTATCCGCGCTCAAATTATCCTTATTCGCTAACCATTCATTCAATTGAGCAGACATCTCTTTATAGTGTGTTACCAATTGCATATCTGACCACAGCGCCAAAGCCTTTTCTTGTCTTAACGCATCAAAATCACCAGCCTTAAAGATGATGGCTTCTTCGTCTAATCCCAAATTTAATAGACGTTTGCGCACGCCATTTATACCGCCGTGTAGATTATTTGGGCGTATATATAGTCCTTTATCCAGCTGGCGAAATCCTAATAAGGATAAAGCGCGGTCACGAGCGCGGAGTATTTTGCGATCGCTGCGCGGCAAACCACCTGTTGCTACTGCTATCCACGAACCGTCTGATTTCATAGTTTTTGTATTGGACGTATGCCATGAAGCCACATCATCGCCTAGTTTTTGTGCTTTAGGGCCTAATCGATAAGTCGCAGGTGCGATTGCCTCAGCAAGCTCTGCTTGGACTAAGCGTGCCATAGTGACACGAATGCTGTTTTCTGTGATACCAAATACCGTGCCTGCCAAAATAGCTTCACTAATATTAAGAGTATGGTTATCCGCTACCGTTAACAAGCGCATAATGAGCAGACGGGGACTAGGGTTATTCATATTACATTCCTTGACGAAATAAACAGTATGATGTAATACTAAGCGTTTTAAAATAGTATATATAAGCCAAAATCAAGGAAGATAGCAGTTATGGCAGCGACAAATCAATTTAATACGCATGAAGTCAATAATCAACCTTTTACGCTTGCGAACTATAACGCTTGGCTCACAGATATAGCTCTGATGGAAGCGGTCGCGCGCGAAGGAGCAGGGTGGGCGAAAGATCATTTAAGCGAGTTTGGCGCTCGTACTGGCGGTGATATGATGGGTAGTGGATTTTTAGCCAATGAAAACCCACCTAAATTAAGGGCGTTTGATAGTTATGGTCGCCGCTTAGATGAAGTTGAGTTTCATCCAGCCTATCATGAGCTTATGACGGCTGGCGTGAAGTATGGGATGAATAACTTTGCCTGGCGCAATGAAAACCGCGAAAGCGCCCATGTAGCGCGCGCTGCTGTAATGTATCTAGGCTCGCAGCCCGAGGCAGGTTTTGGTTGCCCGATGTCGATGAGCTATGCTGCCATTCCTGCCTTACGCCATACGCCGCAAATTGCAGAGAAATGGCTACCCAAGCTATTATCGCAACAATACGATCCACGTAGCTTGCCGATGGAACAAAAACTCGGCTGTACCATGGGTATGGGCATGACTGAAAAGCAAGGTGGCTCCGATTTACGTCGCAATACCACGCGAGCAACACGCCAAGAAGACTGTACTTATGAAATTATCGGTCATAAGTGGTTTTTCTCAGCACCAATGTGTGATGCGCATTTGGTGTTAGCGCAGTCTGAAAACGGTCTAAGTTGCTTCTTAGTGCCGCGTTTTCGTCCTGATGGTACAAAAAACGCCGTTCGTATTCAGCGTCTTAAAGATAAGCTTGGCGACTGGGCAAATGCTTCATCAGAAGTCGAATTTCATGGCGCTTTTGGTGAATTGGTTGGCGTCGAAGGTCGCGGCATTGCCACCATCATTGAAATGGTGGCGCTGACTCGTTTGGACTGCATGATTGGTTCTGCTGCCCAAATGCGTCAAGCGGTTGTACAAGCCATTCATCACACCAGTCAGCGTGAAGCCTTTGGTAAGTTACTCATTGACCAGCCGATTATGCGCAATGTGATTGCTGACTTGGCGCTAGAGTCGGAGGCGGCATTGGCGCTGACGATGCGCATCGCGCGCGCGGTAGGCATGATAGAAAGCGACCCGCATGAAGCCGCCCTTGCACGCATTGCTACCGCGATTGGCAAATACTGGATATGCAAACGCACGCCCGTGCTTATTAATGAAGCGCAAGAGTGCCTAGGTGGTAATGGTTACGTTGAAGAAAATATCATGCCGCGTCTCTACCGCCAAGCGCCCTTAAACTCCATTTGGGAGGGAAGTGGCAATGTGCAATGTCTAGATGTGCTGCGCGCTTTAAACAAAGAACCTGAAACCCATGATGCGCTATTCGCCGAGCTACAAAAATCGGCTGGCAAAAACCTGCATTTTGATGCCGAGCTTAGCCTATTAGCAGGACGCTTTGATGGCATTGAGACCTTAGAGTTTCGCAGTCGCTACGTGGTTGAGCGCTTGTCATTGATGCTGCAGGCGTCAATTTTATTATCAAGCGCTCATCCAGAGATTGCAGAGGCATTTTGTCGTTCACGGCTTACAGGCGAGCATGGACTTGCCTTTGGAACATTAAGTCTTGATGCGCCAATAGATCTGCTGATAAAGCGCGCTGCTGGCGCAACCGAAGCATTGCAAAACTTGCAGCAAAGTTTAGAGCAGTCATTAGCGGCAACAATGACTGATAACGAGAGTGTGATTGGCTAACGTTAATAAAGACTGGAAAAGATAAGATGGTTTCGAGTATAGAGATTTTATAGTTAAAGCCATGATGCGGCACAACAAATAGCATTGTGTGGCATCAGCGGCTTTTTAAATTCTTATCCTTTAACGAAAACCTCTTAATAAGAACCTATAGCTAGCAACCCTTCTATAATGCTTATTTAACTTATGGCTACCTAAATTTAGGTTCACGATTTAAAAGAGTTAATTTTCTATTAAAAACAATGACCTATAGTTAATATAAAAATAAGTGGTTCATGAACCTTGGTATGTGACATAGCCTGAGTACAACAACTTTAATTTAAACTATTAGGAGTCTCAACTGAGACACTGAATTACGCTAAAAAATCAAGATGATCGTTCATTCATTCTCCTAGCTTTTTTATTTAAGGGGGTTTTTCATTACAAAATGAGAAAACCAGCCATACTGAAAAAGTAGCGATATTAGCACAATTCTTGCTGATTGCTTCTTGGTTAGAGTGAATAAATCATCATTTATATCAATGAATTATACTTCTGATTCTTCAGTAGATACTTGAAATGAGTATTTGAGTTTTTCATACATGGCAAAGCACTTTCACTACTTGGCTTTTGTAAAGCACTCTCTCTTTATAATTGACCTCTTAAGCTGATTTGCCTGCTAGTCAAATTTAGTGCCGAACAATATTGAGCTACGTTTGAGGCACGAGGGCTTCGCTTTTGATATAAAAATATCTTGTACTTTTTGAAACTGACTATCTAAAGCAATACCATTTGAACGAATAATATTACCTATTAAAAAGCCTCTGTCATAAATATAGACAATGCCTTTACCTTTATCCCAATAGGTCACTCCTTCAGGCAGTATAGGCGTAGAAAACATGCCATCACTTGACTCTATTAATAAACAACCCTCTATTACAACCAATCGTCCACCGACCCCCATGTCTAACTGGGGTTCCTCAGGATCAAAAGGGTATGTAAATATATCTGCATATGTCGGTGTTAATATATTAGAGATATCCTCTATTTCAGTCTTCAGGACTTTATTCTCACTAGTGGCTTTATTCATCATGTTTTTTGAAGGTGTCATACAACCTGATATTAAGATTGCTAAAAATATGATTAAGTATTTTTTAAGCTTATGGCTGTCCTTATACACTGTATTCATCTGAAATATCATCCTTAAATTTATTAGCATATGTTTACTAAATCAGCCTAAACCCTTGTATATAATCAGGACATCATCCGAATTATAAAGAGGTACAGCGCCGTGAAAAACCGTAACTATTACATTTATAAAAAGCCTACGATTAAGCTCAGCATGGGTATGCTTGCTTTAGGCAGTTTACTGGCAATCGCTGGTTGTAATAATAGCTTGGTTGACAATCAACTGATAAAAGCGGCAGCCGAAAAACCTGTAGTTAGCAAGACTGAGAACCCTTCAACCCCAAAGACTGATAAGAACTATATCGCTGCTGACGACTCTGCTTCAACGCCTGAAGGTATCAAGCAAGTCGTTAATGCCAACAATCAATTCGCTATTGATCTGTATCAGCAGATAAATAAGCAACCTGCACAATCAGATAAAAACATCTTCTTCTCGCCCTATAGCTTGTCCACTGCCATGGCTATGCTCTATGCCGCAGCAGAGGGTGAAACAAAGCAGCAAATCCAAAAGACCTTTCATTATCCAACGCCAGCTATCCTTAATCCCAATAGGGCCGCGCTCTACAATCAATTTAATAAACCCAATTCAAATTATGACTTAAGCACGGTTAATGACTTATGGATACATCAAGGCTTGAGCCCCAATCAAACTTATTTGGATACGGTGCAGCGCTATTACGGTGGTAAAGTCACCACTCTTGATTTTAAAAACAGTCCTGAACCTTCCCGTCAGACTATCAATAAGACCATTGCCAAACATACCAAGCAGATGATTCCTGAGCTGCTCGCAAAAGATA
>NZ_PJBX01000134.1:0-23997 GCF_002836335.1 Psychrobacter sp. Sarcosine-02u-2
GCTTTATCAGTCTACGTAGAAGTAGTTTGATGTGTTCTTTCTCGCTAATGGATGTTTATTCAGTGCCAAAGCTCTTTGTAAACGCCCTTCCCTTTCGACTGGGTGGCATTATACGCGCTTTTAGTAGGGGGTCAAGGGGGTTTGAAAATTTAAATTGATATATCTTCTAACCCCTTGATTGCTTAGGATTTAAATCTGAGATTTTGGCTTTAGTCTTACATTTTACTCTTTAAGGTGGTTACGATACCTGATAATGCATAGATGATACCGATGGCTAAGATGCCTACAGGGATATCATATAAGATGATACTCATGACCAATACGCCGATGATAAGCACCACAAAGGGTACTTTCTTTTTATCAAACTCTTTAAAGCTATAGTATTTGACGTTACTGACCATCAATAAGCCGCAGATAACCACCCACGCGGCAAATAAGAACATGATGGCAGTATCGTATTGCCCGATCCATTCATTATGATCGACCGCAACCATGACAGCTGCGGTAACCAAGATAGCCGCGAGCGGACTTGCCAAACCGACGAAATATTTTTTATCGACAATGCCGACCTGAACATTAAAACGTGCCAGACGAAATGCGGCGCAAGCGGTAAAGACAAATGCACAGCCCAAACCAATGCGACCTAACGGCTCTAAAGCAAAGCTATAAATCAGGATTGCAGGCGCAACGCCAAAAGCCAACATATCAGCGAGTGAATCATATTGCTCGCCAAAAGGGCTTTGGGCATTGAGCATACGCGCGACGCGTCCATCGGCGCCATCAAGGATAGCGGATAAGAAAATCGCCAGTGATGCTTTATAAAACTCGCCTTGGGTACTGGCTAAAATAGAATAAAAACCCGATAGTAAAGATAAAGTGGTAATCAGATTGGGCGCTAAATAGACACCGCGACTGACCACGCGCTTACCTTCGGCTACCTCTGCTTCAATCACTTCAAAGGTCAAACCATCATAATTGTCATTATCCGCTAGGCGAATATTGAACTCATGCTCATCGACAAAAGGCGGCTGGGTGGCAGCACTCTCTTGTAAGAGCGGCTCTTTTACCAACCCGTCATTCATAACCTTGTCGGTTACCAGACTGTTCTCTTTAAGGCTATCTTTGCCCATGCTACTTGATGATTGATTCGTCGTCATAACGATATCCTTATTCGCCGACCAGCCAGCGCACATTGGTGGCACTATCAGGAGACATGTCTGGGGCATCTGCAACTTTTAACACCGGCTGCAAGAAACGCAAAATATCACGTGCATGATTGTCAAATTGCCAAGGCGGATTGATAACGAGTAACCCTGTACCATTTAAGCCGACAGCGATGTCGTTAGGATAGATATTGAGCTCGCAGACCAATTGACGTCTCATTTCAGTTCGTTTTAGCTTTTTGTAAAACAGCTCAACCGCTTCCATGTTTTTAATTGGGTACCATAACGCGTAAGTACCTTGTGGCCACTTATTATAAGAATGTACCAATAAATCAATCAGGCGGGTAAAGTCTTTATGCTCTTGCTCGTAAGGCGGATCAAGGAAAATCAGACCGCGCTTCTCTTTTGGTGGAATCACCGCAGCGATACCTTCAAAAGAATTGCGATGATGAATACCAATCGGCAATTTATGTAGCTGATAATTTAGCGCATCGTATTCACTGGCTTTGGCTTCAAACGCTTCACCGCGCACGCCGGCGTCAGGATTTTTTTCAACATGATGGGCAATCCACCAAGGTGAACCAGGATAGACTTTTTTGTCATACGTGAAACGCGCTTGCTTAATACCTTCCATATAGTCTTTGACGGCCGCCGGTGCTTTTTCGATATCCGCTTTTAATAAAGCTTGGATACCGCCTTTGGCTTCACCTGTTTTGCGCGCCTCTTCACTGCCGAGCGAATACAGTCCACGACCGCCGTAAGCATCCAGCACATAAAAAGGTTTGTTCTTTTGCCCCAATTGATTCAGCAGTTGTACCAATAAAATGTGTTTAACAACATCGGCAAAGTTACCGGCATGATAGGCGTGTTTATAATTCATAAGATCAAAAGTTTAAATAAGAAAAATTGCATCTATGGTAGCATAGGCAGAGTAAAAGATAACGATGGTTTTGGTAAAAAGGCATGGATTGGCTGTGTATTGACAGTGAATGGCATGTTTATTGATAACGGCGAGGCAAAATGACGCAGATTATTAGCAATCTTGAGGTAACACAGTTAGTCGTCGATCAACCGATTGGAGCGGATAACCCGCCACTACTATACCTACCTAGCGATGACGAAAGTCAAACGCCGCTCACTCAGCGTGAATTACAATTTTCCGACTTTGATGTCGATTGGCAAAATAAGCTAACCGATAAACAGCTAGATACGTTTGTAGACGATGGCTGGATGATTATTGACGATGTGTTTGGAAATAAAGCGCTATTAGCTCTGCAATCTGAGAGCGGTTTTATTGACTATCGTGACGCCGAGCTGACGGCCGGCATTCGGGTTAGCGATATTCGCGGTGATCGCATTCGCTGGATTACCGAAAACTTTTTTGCAGGCTACTATTATTTGCAAAGTATCAATGCGCTTGCTGCTTTATTCAATCAAAGCTTGTTTGCTGGTACTCGCCATAGTGAGGCACATTACGCTTGTTATCCGGTAGGTTTTGGCTATCAATGGCATAGCGATAATCCAGCTGGGCGTAATGAGCGCGTTATCTCAGCAGTGTTTTATCTTAATGATGATTGGAGCGATAGTGACGGCGGCGCTTTAGAAATTGTCGATAAACATGGCGTCCATCATAATGTCATGCCTGTTGCCAATCGACTGGTCATATTTGATAGTGACTTACAACACCAAGTGCAAATTGCCCATCGGCAGCGCTATTCTATCGCGACTTGGATGCGCCGTGATGGTCTAGTGCCTTTTGTTGAGGATAATATTTAAAGTCCATTAGCTATTACTTTAAATAAGCCTTGTTAATTAAGGATAATGATAATGCATAAAACCTTATATAGAAGCGTGCTCTTAATTGCTATGTTCCCTCTGATTGTGAGCTGCGAGACACTTAATCATCAAGCCGCTACTCAAAAAAACAATGAGTTATTTTTTACCTATTATTTGCCAAAATCCACGCCTGAAGAACCTCTAATAATTAATCCGACTGTTATTACTACTGAATTCAAATATAAGGATGGGTGTTTACTTGCATTTGATGGAAGCAGATGGATGACACCTGTATTTCCCGAAGGACATGCAACTTTTAATAGTCATCATAAGACTTTAAGATTATTAGGAACGAGTTATAAAATGGGTGATGTGATTTCTGCAGCTGGCTACGTGCATGCTTACAACAGTGACAAAGTTAAAAATTAGGTGGTGTGTCAAAAAGTATGCTGATTAAAATTTGAACAATTTTGAAGCCTTGAAAAGCCCTATAGAATCAGAGAACTTAGCATAGATTTCTTATTGACTTTTATCGCCAGCATACTTTTTAGAACACCACCAAAAATTATAGTAATACCCCAGCCGAAAAGTGCATTACAGAGTATCTAGCAATATATTACGGCGATTATGAAAAAATTGACTTGGATAAAAACTAAATTTTTTCAGACCTCAAATTATAAACATCAAAACAACATATCTAGGACTGTCATGAGTTCAGAAAATAATAGTAAAACCCATCAACAAGCAACCTTAGACTTAAGTATCGCCCTACTTGAACGTCCATCCGTTACCCCCGATGATGATGGCTGCCAAGATATATTGTCAGAGCGACTGACGCAGGCTGGATTTGATTGCGAGTTTATGTATTTTGGTGAGAGAAACCAAAGCGGCGAACATGCGGAAGTCAAAAACCTTTGGGCACGCCGTGGCACCACTGATCCGGTTATTTGTTTTGCTGGTCATACCGACGTCGTGCCTACAGGCGACGAGAACAATTGGACTTATCCGCCATTTACGCCAACCATTGCCGATGGTTATTTATGGGCGCGCGGTGCAGCTGACATGAAAACCGGTATTGCTGCTTTTACCGTTGCCGCTGAGCGTTTTGTTGCTAATCATCATCAGCACAATGGCTCTATTGCTTTTTTAATCACCGCAGATGAAGAAGGCCCGTCCATCAATGGGACGGTGAAAGTCATTGAAGCGCTTGAAGCACGTAATGAAAAAATCACTTATTGCTTGGTTGGTGAACCATCAAGTACCGACACGCTTGGTGATATCATCAAAAACGGTCGCCGCGGCTCATTGGGCGCAGAGCTTACCGTCACTGGCAAACAAGGCCATGTTGCCTACCCGCATCTGGCTTGCAATCCGATTCATGCGGCAATGGCGGCGTTAGCAGAATTAACCAATGCTACTTGGGATAACGGCAACGAATATTTCCCTGCGACTTCTTTGCAAATCTCCAATATCAATAGCGGTACGGGCGCAACCAACGTTATTCCTGAAACGCTAACCGTTATCTTTAACTTCCGCTTTTCTACAGAAACGACGGAAGAAGAATTAAAAGCGAGAACTCATGCTATTTTTGATAAATATTTTGAGAATAGTAAAGCCAGCTATGATATTCATTGGAAATTATCCGGTCAGCCATTTTTAACCCCAGAAGGCAAACTTGTAACGGCCTGCCAGCAAGCGATTAAAAAAGTTACTGATATCAATACCACGTTATCAACGTCTGGCGGTACATCAGATGGACGCTTTATCGCGCCAACGGGTGCACAAGTGGTTGAGCTTGGCGTACGTAACGCCACGATTCATCAGGTCGATGAAAAGGTAGAAGTAGATGATTTGGGCAGATTAGCGCAGATATATGAAGGGATTTTGGAGAATTTATTGTTAGGTGATAAGTAATCTATAGGGAAGCGGTTATGAAAATATTTAAAATCAATAAACCTCTTTTAATTTGTGTAGCCACTGGCTTTAGTTTAACAATAAGTGCCTGCGACAATGCACAAAAAATATATCCTAACATCTATACTGATAAAACAGAATCTGGAAGCAGTACTAGCTATGACTATTCTAATCAATCCAATTCTATTAACCACTCATCTAACTCTATGACTCAACTACAATGGTCTGCACTCAATGATGATGAACAAGTTAATGAGATAAAACGTATTATCGAAAATTATGGCGGTGAGTTGCAAGGGCTGGCTTATTCAAATACAGGAGTCATGGCAGTAGCTGATATTTATGTACTGAATGCTGATATATCAGAAACTGACCGGCTAAAATTAGCTAAAACATTATCAGAGTTGGTAGGGACATCTATCGTAATAAACATTTTAGACAGTAAAGTAATTGATGATATGGGAAGCCTGAAAACTTCACAGCTATCAGTAATTAACCAAGATCAGATAGAAAATTTTTCGATTTATAATGACGAACATGTTAACGAAGTAGCGAGTATTGTAGAAAGCTACGGCGCTAAATTGCAATCTCTTGGTTACTCAGGCGATTCAGAACTCAACCTCTCAATCAGCTACTACCCCAAAAATCTTACCAAGTCTGATTTTGAAAATTTAGAAAGAGAGTTAAAGCAGCTAACGGGTGTTAATATCACCGTGTTTAGAAAGAGTATAAGTATTAAGCCGCTTTAATCTACCTTTATATACAATCATTCAATTGTTGGGTTACGCTTGAGCTAACCCGCCCTACAAAACCTTCAAATATTGTAGCTAGAATGAGTGAAAAGTAATATCGATACATCACGCACTGCTGATATCAATTTTTCTTGCTTGCTGGGCCTGCGCAGACAGAGGCTACAAAAAATTGATATCAGCAATACTGTAGCGTTTTTAGAATATCTTGACTATATATTCTAAATATCTCTACTCAATCCCAATATAAACATCAACTTGTCCATACTCTAAATTACCATCAATATAGTGCTCAAAATCGACATTATAAGTGCGAGTATGCTCACAGCTTGGGTCGTTAAAGTACTCCCACGCCTTCTCCCACGCATTCATCACGGTATTAGGCATATTGCCTGTTTCTGAAAAGACTAAGTATTTCCCGGCAGGAATGGCTATTGTTACAAGACTGCTCGTATTAGTCGCCGCATCATTTGATTGCTCCTGCTCGCTGTCCACTTCCCAACCAGCGACAACATCAAACGCCCCTACTAAATCAGCACTTTCATAATTGTGGTAGATACCATAAATATCCTGACCTTCAGGCAAGTCTCCCATATAGTTTTGATAAAACTTTTGCCATAAGCGGCCTAATTTTGCCGTTTCGTAGCTGATTTCAGCGTGATTGGTGGTACGTACGCTAATACCCTTACAAGCTATCGCTTCGGGTAGCTCTTTAATTTGTGATGTCATGATGCTGCTTGCCCTGTTGTGCTGTGTGATTTTTATTTGATGTGCGATTAAATGAGCAAAACTGCCTTAATCCGCTTCATCAATCCAATTCATTTGAATGGCTTCTAAGATACCCTCGTTTGATTTTTGCGGATCATCATCAAAACTTTCTAATTCCGTTACCCAGCGATGCAAATCGGTAAAGCGAATGTACTGCGGATCGGTCTCGGGGAATTTTTCATAAAGCTCAATAGCGATATCTAAGCTGTCTGTCCATTTTAGTTTTTGCGGGCTCATGGTGGCTCCTTAGCTGTTATTTATTTTATAGCTTTCATCGAACTAGCGGTTAGTTTGACCAGTTGTTTGTATAATGTTTGTCTAACGCTTTACTTGCTCACTTACTAACCTCTATCCTATCAAAATTCGCCAACTGATTATAGACAAGTTCGTTATACTGCCTTTGTTGCTTTATCTTTTTATTTTGGTTCTGCAGATTTAATCGCTACTTGATGCTGATTCCAAGAATCAATGACCTCATTTGTCTGCTCACCTGTCATATCCAATATCTCTGGTGCACATTTGCCTTTTTTATCGGTTAAGACAAACTTAGTCATACCAACGCCCATTAACTGATTTTTTACAAAAAAGCGCGTTTCAAAATAGACGTATTTTTTATCCCAGCCGACAAGCGTACTATTTACCGTCATTTTATTCAGGAATTTAATTTCTTTGAGATAAACCATTTCTTGCATGGCAATAATCCAGCCGAGATTTTTAAGCCCCTTTTGATGACAGCAGGCCATCAGCCATTTAGTGATGTTTAACTCGATAAAAGACAAGTAGCGATAGTTGGGCAAATGATCGCGAAAGCCCATGTCATGTGGCAATACGCGATAGTAGCGTACAATTGGTTTGGTTAATGTCTCGACACTTAGGTGTTCATTAGCCGTTTGCTGTTTCAGCTGCTGCTTTAATAAGCTGACCATAATAAAAAAACGTATCAACATGTTCATAAAGGAAGTCTCTGCACGGTTATTCTGTATTAATGATGAGTAAATATAGCTTCGATAAAGGCTGCCTACCTTAACGCAAAAAAAGCCACCTCAGTGACTTTTTCGTGAAAATATTATTAGTAGATGATTAGCAATTAATGACCGCCGCCATTGATACTACGTACCATCTCTTCAACCATTTTCTTGGCATCACCAAAGATCATCATGGTTTTGTCCATGTAGAACAAGCTGTTATCTAGACCTGCATAGCCCGTGCTCATTGAACGCTTGATAACCATGACCGTCTGCGCTTTATTGACTTCTAAGATTGGCATACCAAAGATTGGGGATGATGGATCATCTTTTGCCGATGGGTTGACAACGTCATTGGCACCAATGACTAAGACCACATCGGTACTGGCAAAGTCGGAGTTAATCTCATCCATCTCAAGAATGTCATCGTAAGGCACGTCAGCTTCCGCCAATAGCACGTTCATATGGCCTGGCATACGACCAGCAACCGGATGAATCGCAAAGCGAACATTGACGCCTTCCTCTTTTAATAGCTCATACAATTCTTTGACCGCGTTTTGAGCACGGCCCTGCGCCATACCGTAGCCCGGTACAATCACTACGCTGCTGGCATTAGACATGAGGAAACCTGCGTCTTCTGCCGAACCGGCTTTGTAGTTTTTAGGTGCGCCATCATCTGCACCTGTAGCGGCAGCTGTCGTACCCATACCACCAAACAAAACGTTTAGTAGAGAGCGGTTCATGGCTTTACACATGATGTAAGATAAAATCGCGCCTGATGAACCAACGAGCGAACCTGCGATAATCAGCATCGAGTTGCCAAGGGTAAAACCGATACCCGCTGCTGCCCAACCTGAAAACGAGTTCAATAGCGACACAACCACGGGCATATCACCGCCACCGATTGGCGCAATCCACATCCAACCAAATATCACGGCCAATACGGCCATCGCATAAAAAGCTGGCAATGAATCGGTCATAAAATAGACGATACCAAAGCCAATCATCGCGATAAATAAAATTGCTTGTACTGGCTTTACCCAGCTGCCTACTAGGGTTTTTGCCCAACTTTTTGCGGCCAATTTACCAAAGGCAAAAACAGACGCTGAGAAGGTGATCGCACCAATAAAGCAACCGATAAACAGTTCAGCACGGGCGACAGCGCCATGCTGTTGCTCAGTATGCAGTACGGTCGCTAAGGCAATCGCCACCGCCGCCAAACCAACAAAGGAGTGCATCAAAGCCACAGTTTCTGGCATTTGGGTCATGGCGACCGTTTTTGCTTTCCACATACCAACGAGTGCACCCAATACCATGGCGCCGATGATTAACCACAGCACAGGGCCTTCGGCTAAGAAAAAGGTCGTTGCAACTGCAATTGCCATCGCTACCATACCAAAGCGGTTGCCACGAATGGCGGTTTTTGGACTAGAAAGACCACGCAACGTTAAGACAAAAAGGATAGCACCGATTAAGTAAAACCAATCCGCATTTGCTGCAATCATATTTGTTAAATCGCTCATGCATCGCCTCCGCTTTCAGTCGTCGCAGTTTCAAGCGCTGGCGCTTTTTTTACTTTTGGTTTAAACATTGCCAGCATACGCTCAGTCACCGCAAAACCACCAAAGATATTGATACTGGCTAAAAATACGGCAAAAGCACCGAGCAAGCTGGTTGGGGTAAACATCGCGCCGTCAATGGTGACGGTTTGTAGCATCGCGCCGACGATAACGATACTTGATAAGGCATTGGTTACTGCCATCAATGGCGTGTGCAATGCTGGCGTGACGCCCCAAACGACGTAATATCCGACGAAAATAGCGAGCACGAATACCGTGAAAATCGCTACAAACGGTGTGCTACTCATGACCGCACCCGCTGGCGCTGCCGCTAAAATAGTGGCAATCATCTAATCCTCCTAAAAATTTGTTCGTGTCTGGCAAATGTAAGGTAGTGAAATTCGAGACTGGTTGTTTAAGGCTTAGCGTTTAGCAAGACGTACTTGGTTGTCATGCGTCACTGCTAACGCTCCTTGAATCTCATCATTCATGTCTAAATTCAGTGCCAGCGTTTTCGCTGAAGCGTCGTCTTTAGCTGCAGGAGCCATTAAAGTAGTGATAAAATTAACAAGGTTATTGGCATATAAATCTGAAGACTGCGCCGCCAGTTGTGATGGGATATTGGCTGCCCCGACGATACGCACACCGTTTGGCGTGGTAATGGTTTCATCGGGCACGCTGCCTTCGACGTTGCCGCCTGTACCAGCAGCCATATCAATCAGCACTGAGCCAGCTTTCATTTTGGCAAGCGTTGCTCCGTGCACTAAGCGCGGTGCGTTACGTCCAGGAATCTGCGCGGTGGTAATAACAATATCTGCGTTGCTCAAGGCTTTATCTACGACAGCAGCCTGATCTTTGATATATTGTTCAGAAGGCGTCCATGCATAGCCGCCCGTGGCTTTGGCTTTTTGCGCTTCATCTTCACTCATTGGCACGTCAAGCCATTTACCACCCAGTGATTCCACCTGTTCTTTGGCAGCAGGGCGCAAATCACTGGCTTCAACGACGGCGCCCAAACGCTTCGCCGTCGCAATCGCCTGCAAACCTGCGACCCCGACACCTAAGATAACCACTTTGGCAGGTTTAACCGTACCCGCTGAGGTCATAAACATCGGAAATGGACGCGAGTATTCATTAGCAGCAAGCAATACCGCTTTATAACCGGCAAGGTTGGCTTGTGAGGATAAAACATCCATATTTTGCGCACGTGACAAAGTACGTGGCAATAATTCCATGGCAAAGACGGTGGCACCTTTGGCCGCATAAGTATCTAGCTGGCTATTGCGATATGGGTCAAGCATACCAATGACCACTTGTCCGGCTGTTAAATGCTCAGTCACCGCTGCTGGCAAATCATTGACGGTAGTAACAATTTGCGCTTGGTTGACGACCTCGGTACTACTGTTGGCAATATCAGCACCCGCTGCCTGATACAACTCATCAGCGTAATACGCCGCTTGACCTGCACCTGACTGAATGACGACTTCAAACCCTAGTTTAAGTAATTTTTTTACCGCGTCTGGGGTTAGCGCTACCCGTTTTTCACTCGCGCTATCTGCACTAATAACACCGATCTTCATACCGTCTCCTTACTTACGTCAAATGACTATACTCACGTTTAATGACTATCTTTTAACACCCGCAACGCATCTTTAAAAAGCACAGGGGACAAAAAAATCTTTGGTCGCGGTTGGTTAAGAACTTAAGACCAAAGATTATCAATTTAATAAATGATAGCTCCTTTGCCATCATGCCTTTTTATTATAGAGATAACATCTGCAAACTTTCATTGCCTAATGATGACCCACAAGTAAAATAAAAAGTTAGGCATTTACACCATCATCATAACTTTTATTGTTATATTAAAAACTTTTATTTTTTCCAAAAGCGCGCAAAACCTGTAAGCTATTAGCTCACAACAAATATAAAAACCGGCTTAAGATTTGACATATGTCTATGATAACGCTTAAAAATACAAAACCGCTACGACTAAGTCAAGATAAAATGCGGCCTAACGTATAATAAGAAAACTTGACCGCTCAATAGAACACTCATTGACCTACTATAAATAAGGAATAACCATGTATTTTTTACTTTCCCCCGCCAAATCGCTTAACGAGAAAGATGCTGTACCAGTCAATTTCGGCAACTACTATAGTCAGCCCGAGCTGATTGAGCATGCGCAGGTGCTCATGAAAGACCTAAAAGCCAAAGAGCCGATTGATTTGCAGGAGCTAATGAGCATCTCTGACGATTTGGCGCAGCTTAATGCCAAACGCAATCAAGACTGGGTTTGGAGTGCAAATACTCCTTTTACGGGCGACAATGCTAAACCAGCGGGTTATTTATTTGATGGGGATGTTTATACTGGGCTTAATATGTATCAGATGGACAAAGATACTGCTATTTATGTCAACGAACACTTGGGTATTTTATCAGGTCTTTATGGCGTGCTTAAACCGCTCGATTTAATTCAACCTTATCGTTTAGAGATGGGCACCAAGCTAAAAAATGAGCGCGGGGATAACTTATACGAGTTTTGGGGCGAAGAAGTGACTCAAACAATCAATGCGCGCATGGCAGATAGTGATGACAAAGTTTTAATTAATCTTGCTTCTAATGAATACTTTAAGGTAATAAAAAAGAAAGCACTAAATGCGCAAATTATCACGCCAAGATTTGAAGACGAGAAAAATGGTCAATATAAAGTGATTAGTTTTTATGCCAAAAAAGCCCGTGGACTAATGGTAAAATATGCTGCGGATAAAAAACTGACCAATGCAGAGCAGCTAAAGCAGTTTGATTTGGCAGGCTATTATTATGTCGATGAGCTGTCTGACGATAAAACGTGGGCTTTTAGACGGGATAAAGCGAGTCAGTAGTCTTCAAACAAATATCTAATTTGCATAAGAAAACCCCGATAAGCTTAGCCTATCGGGGTTTTTTTTGAACTAGGTTTAACAAGTACGTTATAACAAAGTCATACTTCTAGCGAAAAGCGATTTGTCGAGGAAGACACGCGAAAATAGTACTTATCGTACATTGAGCGCGGCTAACAAAGAGAAATCGCTTTGTAGCAGAAGTAAAATTACATCATACCGCCCATGCCACCCATACCGCCCATTCCACCGGCAGCGCCCATGCCAGCCATACCGTCATCACCTTGCGGTAAATCAGTAATCATAACTTCAGTAGTAAGCATGAGGCCTGCTACAGATGCGGCATTTTCTAGTGCTGAACGTGATACTTTTGCTGGATCAAGGATACCCATCTCTAGCATATCGCCGTATTCGCCAGAAGCAGCGTTATAGCCATAGTTACCGCTACCGCTCTTGACTTCATTAACCACTACTGACGCTTCTTCGCCTGAGTTGGTCACGATTTGACGTAATGGCGCTTCCATCGCACGGCGAAGGATTCTAATACCGGCGTTTTGGTCATCGTTATCGCCACGTAGCTCAGACAATGCATTCATCGCACGAACGAGGGCAACGCCGCCACCAGGGACAACGCCTTCTTCAACCGCTGCACGAGTTGCATGTAGGGCATCATCAACACGGTCTTTCTTCTCTTTCATTTCAGTTTCAGTCGCCGCGCCTACTTTGATAACGGCAACGCCGCCAGCAAGTTTTGCCATACGCTCTTGTAGTTTTTCTTTATCGTAGTCAGACGTTGATTCTTCAACTTGACGTTTGATAGATTCAACACGGTTCTCGATGTCCGCTTTGTTACCAGCGCCATCAACGATCACGGTGTTTTCTTTACCGACAGTGACTTTCTTGGCTGTACCAAGTTGCTCTAGAGTAGCAGTCTCTAGGCTTAGACCAATCTCTTCAGAGATAACCGTACCGCCAGTTAGCGTTGCGATATCTTCTAGCATGGCTTTACGGCGATCGCCAAAACCTGGTGCTTTAACCGCACAAGTTTTTAGACCACCACGCATGTTGTTTACAACTAAAGTAGCCAATGCTTCGTTTTCAACGTCTTCAGCAATGATCAGCAACGGCTTGCTTTGCTGCATGACTTGCTCAAGTAATGGCACGATTTCGCGGATATTGCTAATTTTTTTGTCAACAAGCAAGATATATGGGTTTTCAAACTCAGCGGTTAAGCTGTCTTGTTTGTTGGCAAAGTACGGGCTGATATAACCGCGGTCAAACTGCATACCTTCAACCACTTCCAAGGTATCTTCAAAGCTTGAACCTTCTTCAACGGTGATAACGCCTTGCTTACCAACTTTTTCCATCGCTTGGGCAATCAGCTCACCGATTTTGGTGTCTGAGTTGGCAGAGATAGAACCTACTTGGGCAATCGCTTTTGAATCATCAGCTGGGGTTGATAACTCATGGATTTGCTCAACCGCTGCACGTACCGCTTTATCGATACCGCGTTTTAGATCCATTGGGTTCATGCCAGCAGCAACCGACTTCATGCCCTCAACCAAGATTGATTGCGCCAATACGGTTGCAGTCGTTGTACCATCACCAGCAACATCGTTGGTACGGCTAGCCACTTCACGCACCAATTGTGCGCCCATGTTTTCAAATTTGTTTTCAAGCTCGATTTCTTTGGCAACCGAAACCCCATCTTTCGTGATGGTAGGAGCGCCAAAAGATTTATCGATAACCACGTTACGACCTTTAGGGCCTAAGGTTACTTTTACTGCATTTGCTAGAACGTTTACACCGTCCATCATTTGTTTACGGGCATCAATGCCGAATTTTACGTCTTTTGCCATGTTAAATTACTCCACTATTATAAGTATGAGAATGCAATGAAAGGTTTCAATGATATTTTTTATAAATGCTCTTGGGTATAACTGTTGTTGGCTAAAAATCGTTAGCCAAAATTTCCTTATTGGTAATTAGCCTTCTAGCACACCCAGTACGTCTGATTCTTTCATAATCAATAGCTCTTCGCCGTCAACTTTTACCGTTTGACCCGCATATTGACCGAACAAGACTTTATCGCCAACTTTTACATCTAACGCGCGAGTTTCACCGTTGTCACGAATCTGACCGTTACCGGTTGCTAGCACTTCACCTTGAGAAGGTTTTTCTTGAGCTGAACCAGGAAGCAAGATACCACCAGCCGTTTTTGTTTCTTCTTCGATACGGCGGACGACAATACGGTCATGTAAAGGACGAATATTCATCGATACGACTCCAAAATTTGGTTAGTTAACATAAGGGTTTATTTGAATGAATGATCTCAATACCAAGATCTAGCAGAATGTCTGCTTAAAAACAGCATTCTTTAGATAAGCTTTGAGCTTGTATCAGAAAGTGGGGGCAAGGCAAGTTTGCTTCAAGTGTAAAGCCCAAAAATTTACAAGATTTTTGCATGACACTGCCCATTTAATCAGCAGTGCGAGCGATAAAAGAAGGTGTCATTGGATTACCCACTCTTAAAGGCTTTGGCATTGCTTCAAAACAACAAGCCTTCCATCAAATAATAAGAGAGAAAATAAGCGCTTATAACTGAAGCTTTTAGCGGTATCAGCCAATTAACTTCCGCATTTCTTACCGAGCTTACAGCAAGTTACGACGTCTGCTCGCTTTAGCTAAACCAGCAACATTGACTACAATAGCTTAACTCTTACCTCTTTCATTGCCCTTGAAAATGTAACAGAGTATGACAATATATAAGGGTGAGCACATAACAATCCCTATAAATAATAGTTAAATAAAATACAGTCGCTTTAATCGAAGCTGCCAATACAGCTTGAAACCAAATTAAGGAATATCCATGAGTTTTTTATCACAAAATAAACAATCCCTAACAACCCATTCTAATAACCCGAAACGCAGCAATTCTAAAATTTTAAGCGCCTTAACGACTGGCGTGAGCATTGCTGCGATTGGAGCTTTAAGTATGACCGCACCTACCCTTGCCAGCGCCAAGAGCGTTGAGCCCTCAAGCGCGAACTATAGCTTTACCATTGAAGATAAATATAAAGGTACGGCCACCCGTACGTTGAATAAATCTGGTAATACTTGGAAATACAATGTCAATGCTCGCGTTGCTGGTGTTGCCACCGCCGCGCAAAATAGTACCTTTAGCATTAACGGTAATAATGTGGTACCGACCCAAGCCAGCACCACTTATAAACTATTGGGCGTTGGTCGTACGCATAAGTTGGACTTTAATCCAAGCAGTAAAAAGGTAGTAAGTAACTATCGCGGCAAGTCGACGACGATGAATATGGCGCAGCAAGCCTTTGATGATTTGAGCCTTGAGGTGCAAATTCGCCAAGATTTATTAAATGGTAAATTCTCTGGCAACTATTACATGGCGAAAAAAGACAAAATTGAGAAAACGCCTTTTAAGAAATCGGGTAATACTAAAATCACCGTACCAGCTGGGACGTTTGATACCGTGCGTGTCGACCGCGTGCACGATGACAATAGCCGCTCGACCAGTTTTTGGTTGGCGCCAAGCTTAGATTATCTGCCCGTTAAAGTCAGTCAAATTAACGATGGTAAAAAGATGGACTTAGAATTAACCAAAGTCAATTAAACTATTCTCTTTGTATAAATGGATAACAAAAAAGCAGCGCTCTAAATGGAGCGCTGCTTTTTTGTTATCCGTATAAAACTGTCTATGTGAATTTTAGCGAGAACGTGGCTGTTTAACGACATTATTCATTGACGGTAGGCGTTTTAACAAGATAAATAACCAGACGTTGATGGTAAATAATAATACAAAATCAAGCAAATAGACCATTATCTCCGCCCAACTACTGCCATAAATGCGGGTAAATAACACCACCCCACTCGCGCCAAGATAAACCAAGGTAAACATACTGTCTATCAATAGCGCATAAGGCGAACGCCCGCGTAACATCGATGGCGTTAAGACCAGCGCCGGTAGCAACCATAATGCTTGCCAAGCGATACCACCAACGATATCGGGACGACTAGGATTAAAGACGCTGATTAAAATCGGCAATGCCAATAATCTAAACGCCAGCCAAACCAACCACGTCACCATCAAACGCTGACGTATGGGCGCTATCGGCTTTTGCGCATTAACTATCTCAGGCGTTTTTGCTGCGGGCGTATCGATATTACTGTCCTGCTTGGAGTGATTAATAGCCATGAGAGATATGTATTTCCTAATTGATAACAGCAAGCGGCAATAGTTAGAGGTCAATTCACTAGATAGTAATTAACGCTTCCAATTGGCTTGCGCTAAGGCAGACGCGGTAATTGCCAAACGCCGACCTTGGGCAATCGCCAGCTCGCGCTCATCTGCCGATACCGGTTGGTCGTGTAACGTGCCGCTGACATGACTTGCGCCATAAGGCGAGCCGCCACGCTGCGTTCTATTTAACGCAGGCTCAGCATAAGGGACGCCCACAATCATCATGCCATGATGCAATAGCGGCATCATCATCGTCAGCAAGGTCGTTTCTTGCCCGCCGTGCATCGAACCGGTAGCCGTGAATACCGCAGCGGGTTTATTTTGCAGATTGCCAGCCAGCCATAGGGTGACGGTATTGTCCCAAAAATACTTCATCGGTGCGGCCATATTACCAAAGTGCGTCGGACTACCAAGGGCAAGCCCGCTACAATCTTTTAAATCATCCATGGTGCAATAAAGGTCGCCTTCATCAGGAATGG
Organism: Psychrobacter sp. Sarcosine-02u-2; assembly: GCF_002836335.1. Taxonomy (NCBI): domain Bacteria; kingdom Pseudomonadati; phylum Pseudomonadota; class Gammaproteobacteria; order Moraxellales; family Moraxellaceae; genus Psychrobacter; species Psychrobacter sp. Sarcosine-02u-2. The sequence goes on from NZ_PJBX01000134.1 coordinate 16,520, forward strand.
CAGGCTTAGTTGCAGTGGTTTCAGGCGCGACGGTCGGCACCGTACGAATACGCGCCGTCATCCCAGCGTCTTCAATACCTTGAGCAATGGCATATGCTAATGTCTTAGTCGTACCATAATTTGAATAATAAAGCACCAAAACATAAGGGGCGGTCTGACTCATTAGCAAAACATCCTTACAAAATTGTTAAAATAAAATGTCAAAGGCGCGTCAACCATACTATGAATGACCCGCATGAATAATAGATGTGCACATTATGCCCGAGTCATGCACTGACAGCAAACAAAGCCCATTTAGCAATGGCGTTTTGTAGATGCTATAGACAACCATATAAACCAACGCTGACTCAGTGCATTTTGACACAATTCAATGGCAGATTCTGCACGCTTACTTTTGTTACACTATTCGCACTCTTATTGCCGTTAAATGGTTGTCATGGAAAATTTATTAAAAAAAATCCCTTTTTTACACCAACGTTGGTTTCAGTTTCTCCGTTTTTTGACGCGGCACTTTTTTGAAGACAACTGCCAACAAAAAGCCGCCTCGCTAACTTATACGACGCTATTATCGATTGTACCTATCTTAACGGTACTATTGATGATTTTGTCGTCAGTGCCAGCGCTTGCGTCGGTCAGAGCGCAGATTTATGAAGTGATATATAGCAACTTGTTGCCGCAATCGAGCTTGCAGGTCAGCAAATATATCAATAACTTCGCTGAAAAGTCATCTAATCTGACCATCATCGGTTCGATGGTATTGTTTTTTACCACCATCATGACTTTGACCACCATTGAGCGCGCTTTTAACCAAATCTGGCGGGTAGAAAACCGTTCTGGCGGCATGAAAAGTATTCTGCGCTACTGGACGATTGTGACGTTAGGTCCACTGATTCTAGGCACAGCATTTATTGTCTCAAGTACGGTGCAAAGCTTAAGTTTCTTAAACCGACAAATCGCCGGCTACGGTATCGACTGGTCGTTTTGGATTCAAGTCGTCTCTATTGCGGTCACGGTGGCTGGTTTTATCAGTATGTACTGGTTTATACCCAAAGCGCGTGTCCCGGCAAAAAATGCGGCGATTGCTGGTGTCTTTGTGGCGATTATTTTTGAGTTAATGAAAAACCTCTTTGGGACGGTCATGGCGAATTTTACCAGCTATGAGGCTATTTATGGGGCGTTTGCCGCGCTGCCGATTTTCTTATTATGGATCTATTTGTCGTGGAATTTGATTTTGCTCGGCGTTGAGATTAGCTATACCTTGACGATTTTTGAGACCGAAGAGGTCTATCCGCGCCATCCACTCCTAAGTTTGCTTGATATGTTAAATCTCATTTATACCCATCATTTAAAAGGCGAAGCGGTCAGCGAGCAAGCACTGCGTAATGTCCTAGGGCGCAAAGAGTTGCCGAAATGGTATACCTATATTAACTATCTGCAAGACAGTAATCTTATCACCATGACCGAAGAAGAAGATTATGTGCTGAAAAAAGATTTGAGCAAAATGACCTTGTGGGATTTTTATCGCACTCTGCCTTACCCTTTGCCTATCAAAGATGAGCTTGATGAGATGAGCATTGAAGACCAAAAACCTTGGCTGAGCTTATTGGTTGATCGCTTTGAAAATACAGAAGCTTATGCCAAACAGCAATTGGCTTTACCATTGAATATGATTTTCGCTCATAGCGAACCCCGTAAAAAATCTGAGGAAAGTGCAGCAAATTCAACTAAAAATACACGCTCTAAACTCTTTAGGAAATCTAGCGAGGCAACTCCTAACTACCTATCTAAAAAAGATAAAGATAGGGATAACGTCACGCCGGACTTTGATCCTATCGCTTATGATAAGGACAGCGACGTAGAATGCGATGAGAATAACAATGAAATTCTCATTCCTAAAGATATTGGCGACAATAAACCTTCTACACTTCACCACAGAATTGGGAAGAGAGACGATATTATTACAGAAGCGGATAAGCCTATAATAAAGTAAGCTTATGTTAAGTAAGCTAACTATCATTTTTTATCTTCGTTACAACATATAAATAAGCTCCTATCATAGGGGCTTATTTTTTACTAAATTTTTAAACGATCCTATTTATATGGTAAGGTAATTCCTTTTAGGCCTCGTTATTTAGTGAGGCAATAGCACGGCTTTTTTCAATAAAACTTGTTTAGTTTTTAGGTCATTTTTGGAGCGCACTATATTGGATAAATACCCTAAAAATGGCTGGTTTAAGTCGCTATCACTCTCCCTCATGCACAGGTTAAAGCAATTTGCCCAGCTCTGGTCGCTACAGACGCTATTGGATTTACCCGATCGCCTAAAAAATCTGTGGCAGCAGCTGATTGGTTCTTATTGGTTTATTCCTAGCGCTTGTGTGTTAGCGGGTATTCTACTCGCGCCCATATTGGTCACGATTGATGAACATTTTGACCGCGAGACGGTTAGAGAGCTAAGTTTTGCTTTTACCGGCGATGATGAGGCCGCCCGCGCTATTATGACCACCATTGCCGGTGCCGTACTTGGTGTCGCTGGTACCACTTTTTCGATTACCATTGCCGTGTTATCAATGGCGTCTTCGCAATTTGGCCCCAGATTGCTGCGTAACTTTTTAACCGATACGCCCAATCAATTTGTTTTAGGCGCGTTTATTGGCACCTTTAGCTATAGTTTATTGGTGTTAAAAGCGATTCATAAATACGACGTTGCCTTTGGTGTACCGCAATTGGCCGTGACCTTCGGCATTATCATGGCAATTATTTGCGCGTTATTGTTGGTATATTTTGTGCAGCATATGGTGCATGCGATTCAGGCATCGCATGTGATCGAAGGCGCCAGTAATGAGGCGATTAAGAATATTCACTACTGGTATAAAGACCGCTGTGATATCAAGCATCAACGTGACGTTGAGCACCAAGATATCGAACAATTTCACACTTGGTCTGCAACGCCGATTTATGCGCCAAGCTCGGGCTATTTGCAGCAAATCTATCTTAAGTCACTGGTAACTCTGAGCCAAGATTATGCAGGCGTGGTGCAAATCAAAGCCAATCTTGGTGATTTTGTCACTGATAGAAATATTATCGGCTATTTTTATCAGCGCCCAGCCAACCATCCAGACAACCGCCAGCAGACCAACACACCAAAACTTGCTATTGTGCCGCGCCCCCCAGATAGCTTGTTTTGGCAGCGCTTTGCTGGTTGTATCCGTATTGAGCAGCGCCTAAGCCATTCTAACGATATCGCTTATAGTTTAGGACAAATGACCGAAATTGCGGTACGCGCCCTCTCTCCAGGAATTAACGACCCAAAAACTGCGGTCAATTGCGTACAGTCTTTGACCAGCTGCCTTAGCATCATGATGCGTCGTCAGCCGCCAAGCCCCTATCATTTTTATATAAAAAATCCAGACAAGTCGACGCCAGATAAAACAAAATATGATAATAGCACTATTGAAAACGTAAGCCATAAACCACGCGACGCCATATTAGCCGTCGTGACTCATACCCTTAAAATATCCGACTTTATCGATATATCGCTTGGCGAGATACGGCGTTACGCGACCGCGGACTTGATGGTGTTAAAGGCGCTTTGTCAGGCAATGGTAGACCTTAATTATGCCAAAGTTAATAATGCTCAGCAGCAAACGTTACTACATGAGCTGACATTGATTGAACGTGCGGGACAAGACAATCTCAGCTATCGAGCCTTGGTCGATGACTTAAGCGCCATGTGTGCGCAGGCCAAGCAGTTTATTCTCAGCGACAATGACCAATATCAATACTTTGCTTATGTCGCTAAGTTCGATGCTCATATTCATCAAGCTCTACAAACGCAATCAAGATAGCGTTTAAAACAATCTTTATTACTAAAAATAAGTTTATCATTCATAACTGGTAAGCCAGCGCGAAAATAACTAAAATAAAACCCTATCAATCCTCCTAAGCCCTAAAATTGGGACGACTTTTTATCATTATTTGAGACCTTTTTATGGCCCCTACCAGCAGCTTGACCGTACTAGAAATCAGCGCTATTTTTTTATCGATTACTGCCTTATTAACTTATGTCAATCATCGCTTTATCGGCTTACCAACGACTATCGGCGTGATGGTAATCTCCATTTTATTATCTATCGGCGCGATATTTTTGGGCTTTTTAGGTTTTGATCAGCTCATTGATTACGAAGTGAGCTTATTAGAACAGCTTGATTTTACCGAAGTCTTATTGGACGGCATGCTGTCTATGTTGCTCTTTGCGGGCGCGCTACACGTCAATATTGGCGATTTAAAACGTTATAAACTGCCCATTGGTATCCTTGCTTTTATTGGCACCATCGTATCGGCGTTACTCATTGCCGCTGCCCTTTATTTTATGCTGCCGCTATTTGGTTTTGGCCTGCCGTTTTTGTGGTGTTTATTATTTGGCGCTTTGATATCGCCGACCGACCCAATCGCCGTGATGGGTATTTTGGCCTCAGCTGGCGCACCAAAAAGTATTGAAACGGTCATCGCTGGTGAATCACTATTTAATGATGGTATCGGCGTGGTTATTTTCGTGCTGCTGCTCGGTATTTTATCCAGTGGCGATATCCCAACGGCCAATTATGTTGCCCATACCTTAGCCGTTGAAGCTGGTGGCGGTATAGTCTTTGGTTTAGTGCTCGGCGCAGTTTTGTACTACATGCTTAAAAGCATCGACAGCTACCAAGAAGAGGTGTTATTAACGCTGGCGGGCGTCATAGGCGGCTATGCACTCGCCAGCCATTGGCATTTATCAGGGCCACTTGCGATGGTGATGATGGGCTTAATGGTAGGTAATCGTGGACGCGCGCTAGCGATGAGTGATAAAACGCGCCATTATATTGATTTGTTTTGGGAATTAATTGATGAAATTCTTAACGCGATTTTATTTGTCTTGATTGGTTTAGAGGTGGTGATGATTGCTTATTCGGGCAATTTATTTATCGCTGCTGGTTTGACCATTGTTATTGCCCTAGTTGCACGCTTTATCGTCGTCGGCATGACCACCAAAACCTTTCATCGTCAGCTTGATTTGCCAAAAGGCGCGTGGAAAGTGCTGACATGGGGCGGATTGCGCGGTGGCATTTCGGTTGCTTTGGTGTTGCAGCTGCCAGCAGGCGGCGAGCGCGATATTTTATTGGCGCTGACTTATGCGGTGGTGATATTCTCTATTTTGGTACAAGGTTTGAGCGTTGGTAAAGTCGCCAAAAGCATTCGTACCGACGAGAAAGTCGCAGAAATATAAGCTTTACATAGTTTTCATTTAGCCGTTTTAATCAAAGAAATGCCAGTATAAGAGGATAACTTATACTGGCTTTTTTAGGTCTCTTAAACCCGTTTATTGGTTTGTATCACAGCCTAGTTATATCAAACCTTTGCGCTTCATATTGCGATAAACCACGATAACAATAATAATATTTGATATTAAGATGGCAAGCTTAAACCAGTCAAATGGGCTAGCAAACAAATAATAAATCTCAATAGGAATAAATATCCCGTAGCCTAACACCCCAAACCAATATGCCCAAGTTTTATCTTGCCACAAACCATAAGCTTCAAGAAAGCGCAAACTGGCATAAGCAAAAATGAGCAATAAAAATACTGGCCAATTTTTGCTTGCCTGCTGCGCTATGCGTACCGCACTATCAACTTGCGGTGCTAGCAGTTGCCCAAAGACTTGCTGCCAAGACGCAGTCGCTGTCGTTAGCCAATGCTCAAGGTCACTATGCCAGGACCATAAAGCCCCCGCCCCTAATAGCGCACCAACGCCTTTGACCACTTCATAGATTGCCACCGCTTTGATCGATTCGCTAGAGGTACTAGCGCCACTGCGCGGTGTATGCGGCTGACTGGTTAAATCTTGGTTATTATCCTTCGAGGATGGTAGCAGACTGTCATCCTGTCTGGGCAAATTAGGCAAAGAAAGTCTCCACCACACGACCCTGCAACTGCTCATTAAAGAACGGCGTGTTTTTCCCATTTGACAGCATGGTTTCTGTGGTTACTTGCCACTCAAGATTGGGATCGACCAACACCGCGCCGCCGATACTTTCATACTTCTCACTAATGCCCGCAATTTTTGCGGGGTTCAGACAGATTTTATCGACCAGTTGATCAAGCGTTAATACTTCATCGCGTACCAACTGACAGGCCAGCGCCATAAAGGTATCAAAGTTTGAGATACCAGGCGTACTCTCAGCAAAGGGTGCTTTTTTAGCGGTACTATTTAGCGGCTCATGATGGCTGCAAATCGCATCAATAGTGCCGTCTTTTAGCCCGCGGCGAATGGCTTGCTGATCGGTATTACTACGCAGCGGCGGTAGCACATAGGCTTGGGCATTAAAGCCTTTTAAATTATCATCGGTTAAATACAGCTGATGCATCGCCACATCACAAGTCACCGGCAGACCTTTGTCTTTCGCCCAGCGCATCAGCTCAATCGAAGACTTACAAGATAATTGGCTAAAATGTGCGGCAATACCCGTTTCTTCTACCATCAATAACTGCGTTGATAAAGCAACCGTTTCTGCAATCCAAGGAATGCCTTGCAAACCATGATACGAAGCGATATAACCTTCATGTGCCACGCCATCACCAGAGAGACTTGGCTCGTCAGGATAAAAGAATACTTTCATGCCAAAAGTCGCCGCATACTCCAAAGTACGCAGTAACACTAAGTCATTACGAAAAGGTCGACGCGCATTAGAAACTGCGATACAGCTGCCTTTTTTCAGACCAGCGATATTTGATGGTCGCTCGCCTTCTAAGCCTGCGGTCAACGCCCCTAAAACATGCAAATAAATACCGCCATCACTCAGCGCCCGCTCACGCAAACCTTTTAATAGCGAGCCATTTTCTAAAATGGGGTTGGTATCAGGTGGAATCACCACATGCAAAAAGCCATTGCCACGGGCCGCACGCCCTTCTGACTCTAACGTACCGTGTTGTTGTTGACCCGGTTCGCGTAAACGGGCGCATAAATCAACCAAGGGAGGCAGTAGCCACATTTCGCGCTCTGACTCAAGAGAAGCCAGTTTATGGGTTACTGTGTTTGGTAGCCCGTCTTTAAATGCTTTTGGAAGTAAGTCGTGCATATGAATATCTGAATTCGTAATGTGAACCATGAGCGTTATTACCGTATCAATAAAATGGGATAATTGACTTCCTCCCCTCCCTAAAGTGAGGGGATTCCTACTACTAGACGCTCAAGCCCGAGCGCGAGAATGTTTTTTGCCGCATTAATATCGCGGTCATGAGTGACACCGCACTCGCAAAGCCATTCTCTTATTCCTAAGTTTGCTCTACCTTTCGGACTGTTTTGGCGTGAGCCACAACACGAACAAGTTTGGGTGGTGTAACTTTCATTCACCTCATCATAGTAGCAACCTGCGTTCTCGCACTTATAGGTCAGTTGCCGCTTAATCTCAAACCAACCTGCATCATAGACGGACTTGCCT